>JBGUMP010000049.1:0-8688 GCA_045116875.1 Elusimicrobiaceae bacterium
TTATCTTAAAAAAAGGAGCACTAAGAAATGAAAAAAACTATCTTAGTAAGCATGTTAAGTGTTTTGTTAGTAGCCGCTTGCACGACACCGGGCAAGCGTACCGCCATTGGTGCAGGGGCCGGAGCCGCTGTTGGAGCTGGAGCCGGGGCCTTGATTTCACACGCAACGGGTGGTAAATCCGGTACCGGGGCATTGATTGGCGGATTAGCCGGTTTAGCGGCCGGTGGTGCCTTGGGCAATTATTACGATAAACAAGCCAAAGAATTGGCTGCTATCGCAGACGTTGTAAAAGGACCCAATGGCATCCAAGTATTCTTAAAAAACGACATCTTGTTTGATGTGGGCAGCGCCGCTCTTTCCACGCAAGCTATGAATACGCTTACGGATTTAAACCGCGTACTCAAAAAATATCCTAAAAACCGCATCATTGTACAAGGATATACCGATTCTACCGGTTCCGATGAATACAACAAGACGCTTTCCCAACAACGCGCCGAAGCTGTATATAACTACTTGGTAGCCGGTGGGTTAAAAACCTTAAGCATCTCTTATATTGGGTACGGCAAAGCCAATCCGATCGCTTCCAACGATACGGAAGAAGGCCGCGCCAAAAACCGCCGCGTAGTGTTAGCAATTACCGCCAACGAAAAAGACATTCAATAACTTGTAAAAGTATGTACAGCAAACACCCCGGGATTGTCCGGGGTGTTTTTTTTAGTTTTGTGCGTCACTTAACAAGGATTTTTTTCTATAGACATTCTTTCCAAAATTTACTATCTTGTAGGTAGTATGAAGCAAGCAGATAATTCCCGCTTAAAAGCACTCTTTAAACTTATGGAAACAGAAACGGACCAATATGGTCCGCTGTTAAAACAGGCATTAGCCAGTGCTATTAAAGCAAATCCCGACGAAGTACAACGCACACTGGAAGAAGAATTTGCTTCTTCTGCGCCGCGCACCGTTGTACATATGTTGGAAGAAATTTGTTGGGAGGATTTAGCCCAAGCATTGGCAAAATTTAGTGCCAAAATAAACCCCGATTTGGAAGAAGGGCTCTTATTGCTTGCCAAGTTTACCTCCCCCACCCTGGAGCGGGGCACCTTGGCAAAGCCGTTGGATGATATGGCACAGGAATTACGCCCGGCATTACTTAACGCCACCGATTACCCCGAAATTATCCACCTACTAAGCCACTTTATTTTTGATTTAAAAAATTTCCAAACTTTAACGTCTGTGACGGACATACGCGATTTTTCTTTCCCGCGCTTTTTACACACCAAGCGCGGCAACTCCCTTACTATTGCGTGCCTGTATTTATGTTTAGCCCAACGCTTTGGCATAGACGTGGATATTGTAGATTTAGCCGGGCGGCTTTTAGTGCATATGCGCGACAGCAAAAACGCTACTTCTTACCTGATTGATCCGTTGGACCAAGGCAAACAACTTACGCAGGAAGATTGCCAATTATATATCCGTTCCCGCGGGTTGGAAAACGAAAAGGACTTGTTTACCCCCCTTTCTTCGCGCATGATTATCCGGCGGTTTATTGCCAACATGATTTATACATTAAACAAAATACATGATACACGCCGTTTGACTTTTTTGCGTAACTATTTGGAAATTATTAAAAATTAGGAGGAAAGATGAGTTATTACATCTATCTAGGCATTGCAGTTGCATGTTTTGTGGGAGAGCTGTTCACAATGGAATTCTCACTAACGTGTTTAGGTATTGGGTTATTGGGAGCGGCCGTGCTTTCCGCACTGGGAATGCCTCTATGGGCCCAGATCGCTGTATTTATTGTATTGTCAGTGGCCTGCTGGATTGGCGTGCGACCTCTTGCCTTGAAACACTTATACGGCAAATCAAAAGAAATAAAAGCTCCCTCGGAAGATGTCATTGGAAAGGAAGCTGTGGTAGAAGTAGACATTGACCCCGTACAGGCAACCGGACGCGTGTTGGTAGCCGGCGAAAGCTGGAAAGCTACCGCCGCCAAACCGTTAGGCAAAGGGACACACTGCACCGTTGAAAAATTAAACGGCGTGACACTTTTTGTAAAAGAAAAATAAAAATAAGGAGATCTAAGTATGACAGAAACTATAGTATTGTTTTTAGGTGCTTTTGCTTTCTTCATTGTTGTGATGATTCTTAAAGGCATCTTGATTGTAAAACAGGGTCAATGCGTCATCATTGAACGCTTTGGGAAATTTAGTGAAATTATGGGCCCCGGCATTCACTGTATTGTACCGGTCATGGACAAACCGCACCGTATGGAATGGCGCTCTTCCCGCGATTACATCGACGGTTCCGGACGTTCCCGCTCGGTACCGTTTACGGAATATCGCGATATGGTAGATTTGCGTGAAACGGTGTATGACTTCCCGCGCCAAAACGTAATTACGCGCGATAACGTAGGTATTCAAATCAATGCGTTATTGTATTTCCAAATCACTAATCCGCAAGATGCTGCTTATAAAGTAGAATCTTTACCGACGGCTATTGAAAAATTAACGCAAACGACGTTACGTAACTTAATCGGTGAAATGGACTTGGACCAAACCTTAACTTCCCGCGAAACGATTAACACCCGCCTGCGCGATATTTTGGATACGGCTACCGATAAATGGGGTATCAAAGTAACCCGCGTGGAACTCCAGGATATTACGCCTCCTGCCGCTATTCAAGAAGCGATGGAAAAACAAATGAAAGCCGAACGCGACCGCCGTGCTATGGTAACCGAAGCAGAAGGTACCAAAAAAGCACAAATCTTGAAAGCGGAAGCTATCCGCGAATCGGAAATCAAAAAAGCCGAAGGTATGAAACAAGCCGCTATTTTACAAGCCGAAGGGCAAGCCGAAGCTAAAATTAAAGTAGCCCAGGCCGAAGCCGAAGCCGTTAAAATTGTAGCTTCTACCGTGGCGCAATCTTCCAACCCGGCCAGCTATATGATTTCTATGAAATACATTGAAGCATTGGAAAAAATGACGGAAGGCAAAGATAACAAAATTATCTACATGCCGTACGAAGCTTCCAATGTATTGGGTGCGGTGGCTGCCATTAAAGATTTAACCGGCGGTGTACCAGCAACTAAGTAAAAAGCTTCTTTGTGTATAAAAGAATCCCCCGAGTGACCCTCGGGGGATTTCTTATATATTTGTACAATTACTCTTCCCGGAATAAGCCCAACGATTCACAAACCGCACGGCTCTTTGCTACATCGCCCCCTTCCCCAGGAGCACATTGCAAAGACAAGCTGGTTCCACCAGCTGCACGGGTATAAGGGTTCCAAATGGCATATTGATATCTACCCCCGTTTAAACGCTGGGCCAACACGCCCATACATTGATTATCCGTCCCCGGTACCGGCGCGGGAGCTCCACCTAATACAAACGCAAAATATTTTGCATTGATTGTTGTTCCGGGATTACCACCTTCATAAGGCACAGCCATTACCAACTGATCAAAGTTGGTTGGGCAGGATTCATGCTCGGTAAAATAGGCATAAATGGAGTCATTCATCGCCTTAATGGAAGACATCGCTTCCATAGCGCGGGAACGCTCTACCGAACGCGTGTACATAGGCAGTGCAATAGAGGCCAAAACCGCTATAATCACTACTGTTGTTAATACTTCTACTAATGTAAAACCGTTTTGTTTCATACATCCTCCGTGTTTTTATTGTAACAAATTACAGTGTACTTATGGCACAAATTCGCTGGGCCGCTTGCTTGGTTAATGTGGGCGTATTAAAGGCCGTCAAACGGAAAAAACCTTCTCCGCATGCGCCAAACCCTACCCCAGGAGTGCCCACTACTTGTGCTTTTTCCAACAACAGGTCAAAAAACTCCCAAGAAGAAATTCCGTGTGGCGTTTTTAACCAAATATAAGGCGCATTGCTGCCGCCAAATGCCGTTAGATTTGCTTGACGCAAAGCCCGCAAAATTTCTTGCGCATTTTGTTGGTATAACGCAATAACTTGGCGGATTTGCTGTTGCCCAGCGGGCGAAAAAACCGCTTGAGCCGCACGCTGAACTACATAGGGGACCCCATTAAATTTGGTTGTTTGTCGACGTAACCACAAAGCATTAAGTCCATAGGTGGCACCTTGTGCATCACGCAAAGAAACTGCCTTGGGAACCACCGTATAAGCACAACGCGTACCGGTAAACCCGGCAGTTTTTGAAAAAGAACGAAATTCAACCGCCACTTTTTCTGCCCCCGCAATTTCATAAATGGAATGGGGAACGTCCGGTTGGGTAATATATGCTTCATATGCGGAATCAAACAAAATAATACTATGATGCTCTTGCGCATATTGTACCCATTGGGTCAGCTGGTCTTTGGTCATAGCGGCCCCTGTAGGGTTATTGGGCGAACATAAATAAATGACATCCGCGTGCGTACGAGGCAACGCCGGCACAAACGAATTTTCTTGCACACAAGGCAAATAGATGATTTTTTCAAAGCGTCCGTTCACCAACTCTCCGCTACGCCCGGCCATGACGTTGGTATCTAAATACACCGGGTAAACAGGATCTTGCAAAGCAATGACGCTGTCGGCTGAAAACAATTCCTGGAAATTGGCCACGTCGCTTTTAGCGCCATCACTGACAAAAATTTCATCCGCACCAATATTTATCCCGCGGTCTTGATAATCATACTGGGCAATGGCATTGCGCAAAAAATCATAGCCCTGTTCGGGCCCGTAGCCGTGGAATGTGGCCGCATTTCCCATTTCTTCGGCGGCCTGTTTCATTGCCTTAACGACCGCCGGCACCAAAGGTTGGCTCACGTCGCCAATACCTAAGCTAATTACCTCGGCCTGAGGATGCGCTTGCTTGTATGCTTTGACGCGTTTGGCAATCGTAGAAAAAAGGTAGCTGCCTTGTAAACGCAAATAATTTTGATTAAGTTGGGTCATACATCTATTTCTCCCTCAAATACTTTTTGGGCGGGCCCCGTCATAAAAACAGCTTGTTGATCCGGCCAGCTAATTTGTAATTCGCCCCCATCTAATTTAACGGTTATTTGTCGGCTTGTCCGGTTTGCTAACACGCACGCCACCGCCGTGGCACAAGACCCCGTACCACAGGCACGCGTAATGCCGGCACCGCGTTCCCACACACGCATCCGCACGGTGTCTTTATCCAAGACCTGTACAAATTCTACATTTGTTTTGTACGGGAAAGCCGGGTGAGTTTCTAACAGTGGTCCCCATTTTTCAACAGGAAAAGTTGCTAAATCTTGTACAAAAATCACAAAGTGCGGATTGCCCATGGAAACACACGTTCCTTGAAAAGTTTTTCCTTGTACCGTTACTGATAATTCGTTGATCTGCTTAGGAGTTCCCATATTTACTTGCACCAAACACTTGGATTCGTCCGTCACTTCCGTCCGTATGAGGCCTGCAAGCGTTTCCAGAGTAACTTGTTTTTTACCGGCATGCCGTTGTAGTACGTGTAGGGCCACGCACCGGGAAGCATTGCCACACATTTCGGCTTCACTGCCGTCACTATTTATGATGCGCATGCGCACATCTGCCTGCTGGGAAGGCAACAAAAGAATTAACCCATCCGCTCCAATCCCCGTATAGCGGTCACATAGCTTACGCGCTAACGCCGCAGGATCCTGGACGCCTAGGGCCGTATTGCCATCCAAGAATACAAAATCGTTTCCTAATCCGTTATATTTTGTAAAATGCATATACTTAATTTTATAAAAACATGCTATGAATTTGCTAAACTATTTTTGATTAAACAAAAAGGGAGATGAATATGGACGTTAAAACAGCGATTGAAACACGCCATAGCATTCGAAAATTTAAAACACAACCGGTAGAACGCGAAAAAATCAACCTGTGTTTGGAGGCGGCCCGCGTTGCCCCCTCCGCCTGCAATGCACAACCTTGGCACTACATTGTAATTGATGACCCGGAGGTAAAAGAAAAATTTTGTGCAGAAGTATTTAGCGGCATTTACGGCATTAGTGCTTGGGCGGCTAAAGCACCGGCATTAGTGGCTGTGGTATCGGACAAAGGAAATTTTACCAGCCGCGTAGGCAACTTCTTTAGAAGAACGGAATTTTATTTGGTCGATCAGGGCATTTCCGGCGAACACTTTGTGTTGCGGGCTTGGGAACTGGGGCTTGGAACCTGCTGGATCGGTTGGTTTAATTCCAACAAAGCCGAAAAATTTTTTAAATTGCCCAGCGGACATAAAATTGAACATTTGTTTGCCATTGGCTACCCGGATGAGGATATCCAAAAAGCGGGGCTGCACGGTCGAAAAAAATTGGAAGATATCGTCAGCTATAATCGCTACAAATAAAGTTTATTTTTAAAAACCCCCGGGTCCTTGGCCGGGGGTTTTTTAGATCTGTTTATTTGCCGGACCGACGAACTCTGTGTGAAGAAGTATTAGTTTGGGTGGTTTTAGCGGACGTTGTCGAAACAGCGGTAGCATGTGTGCCGGCAGTCGTTCTCGCAGACATCCCCGTGGATGCGTTACACTTAGCAATTAACGCCACCGGGCTGTAAGCTTGGCTGGAAATTCCTTCTTTGGCCCCGATGGAAACCAAGTAGGCATACATTTCTTTATTGCAATTGCGTGCGGCCCAGCCCAAAGGAGTCAGGACAGGTATATTCTTGGCCGGACTAACTTTGTATTCCAACATAAGGGCTAATTGGCCGTTTTGACGGGCTTTTTGTACTAAATCTTTTAACAGATCCATATTATTCTTGGCAACTGCAATGTGTAGCGCATTTCCCACTGCGGATACATCAAACAGTTTTGCCCCTTTGCTTACCAAGAAATTGACCAGTGCTTTTTGGTTGTTTTCAACCGCTACTAACAAGGGAGTTCTGCTTAATTTATCTTTGGATGAAAGTAAAGATTTGTCTTGCTGTAGCAATTCCTGCACACGCTCCAAATTTCCTTTTGCGGTGGCGGCAAAAATATCATCTTTTTCTTCTTCCTTTTCTTTTTCTTGCTGTTTAAGGAGCAGTTGGGCATTATCTTGTTCAATCACGGCATTTTCTACTTCCCGAATATCCTTATTAAACCACTCTAATACTTGTACACGACCATTCTTTTGCGCAATAGCGTACGGTACTAAGCCATTATTAGCCGCAATTGTGGGATCAGCCCCGGCAGCCAACAAACGCTTTACTACCTCAACATACCCCTTAGAAGCCCCCCAATATAACGCCGTTTCCCCGGCTTTGTTGCGGGCATTTACATCCAGCGGAGTTTGCATCGTTTGCGGAAGTAACAACATTTTAATGACTTCCGGGTGATTATAGCGTGCGGCGTAAATAAGGGCCGTATTTCCATCCTTATTGGCAACGTTCAAATTAGCCCGATAGGCCAGCAAATCTTGCACACTGGGGATATCACCCAAAGAAGCGGAAATAATAAGCGGCGTGTTGCCTTTATCATTGGCAATATTCGGGCTCACCCCGCCTTTGAGCATAGCCATGACGCCCAATTCGTTTTTATTGGAAACGGAACGAAACAAATACGCCGCAGACAGTCCTTCTTTCACACCGCTGGACAAAAACAGCTCAATCATAGGCACGTTTTGCTTTTCCAACGCTACATACAAAGGAGAATGATGGTAGTTATTTACAGCGTTAATATCTGCCCCGGAATATACGAGACGTTGCGCAATTTCCGTATAACCGTTGTACAAGCTGCGCAACAACGCCGTATCTTTGGTAAACGCGTTGGCTTTATTTACATCTACCCCCAATAAAATCAGTTCTTCTACCGCCACATAATTCCCAAGCGTAGCGGCAACTACCAATAACGGATCCCCTTTGGTGTTAACAATATTTGCATCCGACACTTTATGGGATAAAATGTCCAAAAAAGCGTGCGTATCTCCTTTTTGCAAAGCGGCGGTGGCTTCGTCCGCAATTTGAGTAGGAGTTTGGGTAATTAAAATTTTTGAAGGGTTTACTTTAGAATGTTTAAATGGGACCCACGAGCTTTTAAATGTAAAAGCCAATAAAACAATGACAGGTATAGCCGCCACAATCCCCAATACGGCCCACGGTCTTTGCTTGGCTGCTTGTACCGTACGAGCCGCTTTGCTGTTAGGCGGAACTGTAATTTTAGATAATGCTTGTTTTAATTTGGGTGCCGGCATATGCTTTACTGATTAATTCGTTTAAGCTTTATAAGTGCACTGTGTGCGGCAGCTTGTTCTGCCTGTTTGCGATTGTGCCCTTTACCAACGCCCAATTCTTCCCCATCCAAACTGACACGCACCGTGAACGTTTTATCATGTTCCGGTCCAACGGTTTGAATAATTTCATAAGTGGGCGTATGAGGCCCTTTTTGCTGAATAGTTTCCTGCAATAAACTTTTGAAATCTTGCGCGTCTTGCGTGAGTTGCTGGGTGCGAACCCAAGGTAAAATAAAGGCACGGGCGGCTTCATAGCCCCCATCCAAATACAAGGCACCTATTACGGCCTCTACCGCGTTGGAAACTATACTGTCCCGTTCACGGCCGCCGGTAGCCAACTCCCCCCGCCCCAGAGCCATAAACTGACCTAGGTGTAACTGTTTGCCCCAAAGATGCAAATTTCGCCGGGAAACTAAATTGGCTTTAATTTTAGAAAGCACTCCCTCTTCATCATGCGGGCACTCGTTATAGATATAATCTGCAACGATAGCACCTAAGATG
>JBGUMP010000050.1:0-19663 GCA_045116875.1 Elusimicrobiaceae bacterium
CTACACACCAAATTAAGATTCCAATATCGGCCCAGTGCCCTATTTTGCGGAAAATTTGTGTGCGATCCTGCCGGGCACGTTTGGCATTGTACTCTTTTGAGTTACGAGCATAAGATTGTATGCCGTAATCTTCGGTGGCTTTTCTACCTTTCATTTCCGTTTGGTAAATGTTATAGAGTTGGGTGTCTATTCGTAGTTCCGATTCTGCATTTAAATCGCCCATGCTTTGTACAAATAATTGGCGGGCTACCGCAGCCGTAGGCGTCATGCCCATAATTTCGGCGTATTTGTGGTATGCCTGGATGGTGCCGTCTCTATAAGCGGCGTTAGCGGCGGCTTTGGCAGGGGAGATGTAATGTGTGCCAAAATTGTCGGCAACATACCCTGCGGTTGTATTCATACCTGCAGGATTGTATTTGTCAGCACCGCTTTTACCACTTACCAAGGCCCCTACTAAGAAAGGAGTAATCCCGGCACATTCCATTTTGAAGGTATTTTTCATGGAAAGGGAGGTTTCCACAAATACGTAACATTTTTCTACACCGAATTCGCGTAATAAATCTAAAGCCTCAGGGGATCCATTATCCGCTAATAACTGGGCCACATCTTCCCAGGCGTTACCAAGAGCTGTTTGCTCTGTAGGATTTGCTTGCATGGGATATTGGGCATATTTGGAAACTTCTCCCAGATATTGTCCATTTAAAGTAGCTACGGCATTAACTAGGTTTTCAATGCTCAGTAGGTCAAAATTTGCTAAATTATGCTCTTCGCGCGTGGACGTATACAAGAAACCACGTAAGATACTGTATTGTTTCATTGACAAGAGGGCTGCTGTCCCGGTTAAGAGGGAAGGAACCGCATAAGCCGTTTTGGCTTTTGCCGTCATAAAATCTACAATTAGATTGGCTGATTCTCTTGAATCAGATAACATTCCTAACCCAGCTATGGCTACAAACTGGGAATTACAGGATTTGTCGGAGGAATCTTCTTCACCACAGCTAGTGTGTCTTAGCGCATTATTGTATTGACTGACTAACCAACTAATTTGCTGCTTGGAGAAAAAGGAATGGCCAGATAGTGTGCGTAATTGTGCAATAATGGGAGATAAATTAAGGAGGGTGCTCTTTGCAATAGGGGCCTTGTTCTTATACATCCACAAATCCGCTACAGCTTGTTTAACGGCCTCTTCGCGTGTTTTCAAAAGTTTCGGATTATATTCACGGTCAAAGATCTGTTGTGCTTTTTGCTGGTTAACTTTTTTCCAAGCATTCAAAGAAGACAAGTTTTCGTTGTACCATTGTTGAATAGCTTGTGTGGCTTGATACTTCCATTCGTTAACAGCTTCTTCACGAATACGGAAAGTTTCATCTGTGTCGGTTTGAGTATAATAGACAATTTGTTTAATTGTTTCTTGGGCTTGCGGATTGTTTGAATATTTCTTTGATAAATTGGCAATTTGCTCAGCTACAGGCTTTTGTGTGTCAATTTTAAGGGCCAACACATCTTTAAGAATCATGTCTGCCAGTTTGCCGGCTGTTTGTATGTCGGAGGGATTTTGCTTCCAAACTTGTGCTGCAATATCGCGCACAACTGGTTCATAAATCTCTTGACGATATTTTTTTGCATTGGAGACGGCTTTATTTGATAACTCGTTTTGGGTAGCTTGGAGAGATTTCTTTTCCTGAGAATAGTTATCATTCAATTGTTTGGAATATGATTCTTCAAAGAGCTCAAAGTCAGATTTTTGAGAAGCGGAGGTATGAGGCGCAGCAAACATTTGTTCTATTTCATGTAATCGACGTAGCTGTTGCGGATTTAGGGACCCATTTGCAAGACGTATATTGTCTTGTTGTATTTGAATTTTTTGTTCAATGTGTCTTGCGGAAATAGCATCTGTAGGGGCAATTATTTGTTGATGAGGAAACGAGACGGTAGATTGCATGCGAGTAGGATGTTTAGACGGGGTGGCATGAGAAATTGATGTTTTACGGGCTTGCGTTATGGTAGCTTTACTGCGCGTTTGAGCTAAGGCCGGAGCTGATGTATTTAATAATATGGAACAAGTGACTAGGGTGGATAAAATCGACTGGGGTGTAATGTTAATTAGTTTCATAATTCCTCGCTAACTCCTCGTAGAGTGAAACCTCTACACCTTAATTATCTATATAAAAAACACACTTCGCAAGAGTCAAAAGACCTAATTTTATTCTAGGTCTTTTTGGAAGGATGGGGGCTTGTATCTAAAAATGCTACAATAAACTTATCCTGTGCACAGTGAGCAACGTATGGCTAAAAACTTGTCATTTTCCTATTCCAAAATGGGCATGTATAAGGAATGCCCGCAAAAGTATAAGTTCCGGTATATTCACATGATTCCTGAGCTACCTAAATACTATTTTGCGTTTGGCTCTGCTATGCATAGTGTGATGGAATTTGTGTATGATCCGGCCAGATCCTTTTTCCCGACGTTAGCAGAAGCACTTGCTTATTTTGATAACGAATGGAATAAAACTACGTGGGAGCAAAAAGGATATGCCAACGTGGATAAGGAATTAGCCGGCTATGCGGAAGGGCGCCGCCAAATTGAAGCATACTATGCCAAACACGCAGCCACGTTTGCACATCCGTTGTCGGTAGAGATGCGAAGCACGTTGGAAATTGATGGGTTAAGCTTAATTAGCATTTTGGACCGTATGGATTATTTGGGCGACGGTCTTGTTAAAATTTTGGATTACAAAACCGGCAAAACCGTACAACGTGAGCCGGACCAATTATATATGTACCAAAAGGTGGTGGAAACATCTCCCGTGATTAAAACATTGGTCCAACAAAAAGATCCGTCCGTAAAAGAAGTACATGTTGGTCAGCTGGCCTTTTATCATTTGCCTTCTCTTACAGAAATGACGTTTGAGAGGGCGCCGGATAAGGAAATTTTGGAATTTTGGCAAAAAGTGTTGTCAATAGCGGATCAAATACGGGCGGGGCAGTTTTCCCCCACTCCCGGTGAAAGCCAGTGCCGTTGGTGCGATTATCGCAACATTTGCCCGGTATTTACCGGCAAAGAATATATGGGCCCTTCCGGCGCGGCGGCGTTACCTTTATTAAAAGGAGATGCCCCGGCAATCAGTAGTATCCCAGCTAAAAAAACAAAATCACAAACTACAGCGCAAATGACTCCGTCGGTACAAGTGGAGCTTAGTGAAAAAATAGACCGCTATGGGGCACTGTTGCAAGAAACCGAACAGCTCAAAAAAGAGATTGTGCAAGCCATGAAACAACAACAATTTGCCCGCCATTTCGGTACACATTACAAAGCGGAATTACAAACTCAAAAAAAGATTTCTTTTGACGATCATCAAGCGGTACTTGAGTTGCTACGCAAACATAATCTGCTGGCAAAAACATTGGTGCCCACGCAAAGTACCATTATGGATTTGCTGAACGATAAAGAAGTGCCGCAATCGGTTAAAGAGGCACTTGAAAAATTGGCACGTACCACCCTACTGGAAAATTTACACGTGGAGAAAGCTGACTAATGCCGAAATGGTGGAAACAAGACGTGCGTTTAAAAATTTCGCTGCTTGCCCCTGTGGCAATGATGGTAATTTTTACCCTGGCACGCTTGGGGATCCTACTTACCAATGCTTCCTTTTTTAAAGGACTTGCATCTGCGGAAATTACTTCTGCTTTTCTACACGGCTTACAATTCGATTTTTACATGACGGCTCTTTGTATGGGGCCGGTAATATTATTGCTTAATTTGCCGGTAAAAACGATTGCTTGGACGAAAATATGGACAACTGTTTTATTATTTGAACTTATGTTCTTTACCGGATTCTTGGTAGCGGATATCGTCTATTTCCCTAACGTGGGGCGTCACATTGCGGAAGAAATTATACAAGTATCCAACGATTGGGGATATATAATTTCGTACGCACTTACCCAATTGTGGTGGGCCTTACTGTTGCTAATTGGTGGCTGTGCGGCTGTATTGGTTTTACTTTATAAATATTTATCGCGCTGCCAGATGCCATTGCGCACAAGGCGCTGCACATTGTGTGTGCTGGGGTGCATCTTTTTATTGACAATATTGGGTATCCGCGGACATCTGGGGCGCGGTAAATCGTTGGGCGTGGCAGATGTATATAATTATGCGCAAACGTCGGCAGGGGCAGCCCTTACCCTCAACGGCGTTTTTACAGCCTATCAAGTAGGGCGAAAAGGTACCCAAGAATTTAATAATACGTTCCCCCTGGAGCAAGCCATCACAATCAGCCAGCGGATTTTGATAGAGCCGACGGAAAAAGTATTAGATGAAACTTATCCGCTTATGCGTAGGCGCTTGCAACCCGCTGCTGACCCGGTAGCCAAGCAACCCAATATCTTTATTGTGCTTTTAGAAGGATGGCCGCCCCAATATATTGATGCTATCGGTCATCAAAATTTTAGGGCAACCCCCGTGATGGACGAAGTAATTAAACAAGGTGTGTTGTTTTCGAACGCCTATGCGGCCGGACAGCGTAGTGTATTTGGGTTTGCGGCGGTATTGGGCAGTATTCCGTTAGTGCCGGGACTACCCATGTTTGGATATGGGTTGGAAATGTCTGCGTTATCCCCTATGCCAAAACATTTTGCCCAAGCTGGTTATTATACGTTTTTTGCACAAACCTCCCATCGCGATTCTTACCGTCTGTGCGCTTTGGCTTCTTACTTGGGGATGCAGGACAGTTTTGGATGGGAAGATATAGATGAGCGGTTGCCTTATCAGCAGAAAGCTCCGTTCGGCTACGATTACGATGCCTTACAATTTGCGGCAGATCAAATTGCCAAGCATAAAGGCCAACCCTTCATGGGAATGGTATTTACGGGTATTACCCATGAACCGTTTATTTCTACCTTGCCGCAATTTGATATTTATCCAAATGATACGTGGGAACATGGGTTTTTAAATTCGCTGACGTATGCGGATTGGTCCATCGGTCAGTTGCTGGATCGTGCTAAAAAGGAAGGTTGGTTTGATAACACCATTTTTGTATTCGTGGCCGATCATACGTCGGGCCCGCGGGGCGATGGCTCACTCAGGCGCAATTTTCATATCCCGCTGGTTGTGTATGCCCCCAAATTTTACAAACCTCAAACCATTGATTATACCGTCTCCCAATTAGACATTGTGCCTACTTTATATAATATGGCAGGTTTGCGTCCCGCTTATACTGCATTTGGACGTGATTTATTTGATAAAACAGCCCCGCATGTTGCCATGGTGGCGGAAGGAAGCAATATCGGGCTTATTACCCAGCAAGGAGGTATCCGCCACACCGGTACAAAATTGTTAAGTGTGGATGCCTATACCGCTGATTTTAATGTAGACAAAGCCCAAGAGATTTTATTGGCACTTAATAAAACCGCTTATACATTGCTAAAGGAAAACCGCTGGTATAATCCCCAAGCAGGAGCGGCGCATGAGTGATAAATGGATAGTGGCTTTGGATCAAGGCACCTCAAGCTGCCGTGCGTTTGCGGTAGATATGCAGGGGCAAATTCGAGCACAAAAACATAAAATTTTTTCCCCCCACCGTCAGCAAAAGGGATTTTCCGAATATAATGCGCACGCTTTGTTGGTAGCTCAGCAAGAAGTATTGCATGCTTTGTTGGATGAAATTACGCCCAGCCGTGCCGCTGCCTTGGCGGTTTGTTCACAACGTTCCACCGTGGTGCTGTGGCGTCGGCACACCGGTCAAGCGGTTGCCCCGGTACTTACGTGGGAAGACGGACGTGCTTCCCAGCAATCCCAAGCAGTTAGCTTATCACAAGTACAGTTTCATTCCCAAACAGGGCTGTTTAATACGCCCTATTTTTCGGCTCCTAAAATTGCTTGGTGCTTGGCGAATTTTCCCGCTGCAAAACAAGCGGCCGATGCAAATGATTTATTGGTGGCTCCGGTTGCTTCATACTTAATTTGGCATTTGACTGCCGGGCAAGTTTTTGCGACGGACCCTACGTTAGCTCAACGAACACTTTTGTGGAATATTCAAACAGGTACGTGGAGTGAACCTCTTTGCAATGCTTTTGGTGTTCCTATGCATTGCCTGCCGCAAATGCGTCCTACTGTGGCGGATTACGGGACCTATACGTATAAGGGTGTAACAATACCAATTTGCGTTTGCGTGGCCGATCAACAAGCGGCGGTTGTGCATCAGCGGTTGCAGCCGGGAGATACCTTTGTCAATTATGGCACCGGTGCATTTGTGCTACACCATGCAGGCAAGCAATTGGCTGTATTGCCGGGGATGTTATCCTCGGTTGCAGCTTGTACCGATTTACACGCACTGCAATTCTTGCTGGAAGGCCCCATTTTTTCGGCAGGAAGCGTATTGGAGTGGCTAAAGACCAAAGGCGTTAGGGTCGATTATGATCATCTGGATGAACAGGCCGCGTGTGCCCAACATCCTTTATGGATTATGCCCGCTTTGGGTGGACTAGGGGCCCCTTATTGGGATTATAGAGTAGGCCCTGTGGTAGAACAATCGGCCCCTCACACTACATCGCATGACTGGATTGCGGGGGTATTACAAGCCATAGGTGCGCGCGTGGCCGATATTGTGTATTATTTGCGACAAGCTAAGTTTTGTATCGAGCAAGTGCAAGTGGCTGGTGGCTTGAGTAAAAGTGCTTATCTGCTGCAAGCACAGGCGGATTGGTTGGGTTGTCCCGTGGTTAAATTCCCAGAGAGTGAAAGCACTGTGTTAGGTGCTGCCCAATTGGCAGCAGACTTTTTGGGATGGGATACTTCGTTATGGCAATCCTCCAAATTGAGCACTGTTTTCCCCCGCCCCTCTTCATCAGAAGCACAACAACATTACCAACAGTGGCAGCAATTTGTGCAACGCTGCCGTCAGCAATCTATTTAATTTACTTCCTGTTCTGAAATAGTACCAAAAGACCTATCCAATATGTAGGGCTAAAGATTTTTTGTTATTTACGTCTATTCTGGTAGAATAAAAGAAAAGAGTTTTGTCCATTTGAAGCCCCCGAGGAGCAACCTATATGCATAAATTGCTTTCCCTGCTGTTGAGCACCTTGTTATTATTGAACCAGGCATTTCCTGTCTATGCGCAACACAAATTGGGGAAAGCCGCTCGGCGTGGTATGGTGGCTCCTACGGGGCGCGCGTTTTCTCGGGGAGCTATACTGCCTAACCCGAGCGATTTAATGTATGCGCAGCCTTTGCTGAACGCCTCAACCGAACGTACCTTTCAAAATATACATAGACGACTTCCAAAGCAAGTGGCCCAGGGACATGCTCCCCAACAACCTTTCCCGCGGGTTGAAGTTTCCCCTGTTTTAATAAACCAGTTACAAGTACCCATTGAGGTATCCAGCAAAGTGGCAAGACGTGATTTTGCCGCAATTCAAGAACAGTTTGCAACCGTAAGTTTGCAGGGCGGATTTTCCCCTGTCTTGACAACGCAGGAGCAGCAATTGCTGTTCCTGGAGGCGCAATTGCAAAATTTGGATGTTTCTTTAAACTTTACTGATTTTGATCGCTTCCGCGCAGAAGCCAAGACGTCCAATTTTTTTGTAACAGCACCCACTAAATATGCCTTGGCTAATATTTTTCGCGTAATTGAAAAAAACGATAAATTACGCTTTCCCGCAGTGTTTCGACTTCTTAGACAGTTGAAAATAGCTGAAATTGTACTTAAAAACCAGCAGTTAGCCAAAAGCCGTGGGCGGGAAATGAGTGTATTTTACCGAATGGAATATCCTATTGAGTTGGATAAGAAGACATTGCCGGACGTAAATTTATTTTATTGGAATTTGGAGGTGTTGGGCTTATCTTACGCCAATTATCCGCAAGCTTTCCAAATGCTGGATGAAGTGTTGTCCGCGGGAAAAAAGAAAAATAAAAAACTTCCTACTTACCATGTATTTGCCAAACAGTCCGCCGTGATTGAAGCCCTTATGCCGGTAACAGAAATTGCAAAAGGTGGGCTGGTACAAAAATTGGAAATTGTGATTGGGAAAAGTGACAAACAGCATGCGCTAAAAGCGGTAAAACCCTTGGCAATAAGTGACCCGGAACGTGTCCTCATTAGCCGTATTACGCTGGGGGATGGTATGAAATTTCAGGAAATGAGCAACAAATTTAAAACTACGGTAAAAGCATTGCTCCCCGATGGATACACCGTTTCCGTAGGAAAGCATGAGCTAGGCCTTTCCAACGGTAATAAAAACGATTTTAGAAAGGGTGTTGTACATATGCACTTTTTAAGGCCCGCCCAAGAAGATTCAAATATTCACTTGCGCTTAACCGTGCAGGTGGATGCCAGCCGTTTTGTACATAAACTGGATGATGTAACCATTGCCAAACGCTACTATACGCTCTTTGAAGAGTTTCTAAATGAAGAAGGCCGTAGCGCTTTGCAAGAAATAGATCCTTCGTTGTAAGTTCCTAAAGACCTATCTAAAAAATGGGACCAAAAGCCCTTGTTAAATTTACGTTTGTGTATTACACTAAGAGTATAGGAAGTGTGAGGAGAATACTATGCTAAAGCTTTTATCGTGTCTATTAAGTTTAACGCTCATTTTTACCAGTGTAACGCCGTCCTTGGCACAGGCGCACAAACTGGGGCGTGCTGGAAAAGCGGCCCAGCAAATGGGTAGCCGGGTTACTCGGCCGGCTGCATGCCATGTCCCGTCTGGATCTATCTCACAAATTACAAAAAAACTCGATAAAACAGTGGCGGGTGCTTCAAGAGTGACCGCCCGCACTTCCATTACTCCTTCTCAAATTTTAAATACAGCAACTCAGCGTTTTGAACCAGTGCATACTCATTTGTTGCCTCCCTCTTCGCAGTTTACGCCATTGGCTGTTCGTATTGTTGAGCATCCTAATCTCCCCGAGAGAAACCTATTGTTCCGGTCGGATTTTCCGCTCTTAACATTAAATTTTCAAGTGCAGCCCGCTGAGCTGGGAAAGGCGCTAGCTGTATATCGCGAAGGGCTACAAACTATTTCTTTCCCTCAAGGAGCCACCCTCACTGCCGATGAAATAACGTATATAACGGACCGCGTGGCCGATGTAACGGCGTTGGGAATTACGGGAGAGAGTACACAGGATGCATCCTTAATTCTAGCTACGTTTGAAAAATCCATAGGTACCGCCGCAGAGCCGTTAATGACGGCGGTTGCTTCCCGTGCGTTGCTAAATTTAAGTGCTTATGAAGAATTGGGTAGAATGTCAGCCCTCTCTTCCCAGCAACCTGAACTATGGGAAGGTATTGAAAAATATGCACAAGAACGCGGCTTACCGATAACGGTTGCTTCCCGTGAACGCCAGGCAGTGGATGTAAGACAATTTCAAGAACCGATGCAACGCTACGGGGCCTTGCATGTAACAGCGGCTACCCCGGATATGCTGTCCACATTCGTTTTGATGAACGGCGAATGCGACGTTGTTCAGGGAATTTCGAATGGCCCCACTTTGCCCGAAGGATTCCGGTTGGAAGGAAAAGGAGCAACCTCTACTGTGACTGGCAGAGAAGATCCTCTGTATGCCAGCGCCGGGGACCCAGTGGCCAATACAAAACCAGTGCAACCGGTCATGCCACAAAGTGTTGCGCCTATTACTGTATCCTCTTCCTCATCTTCGGCGGCAGTTCCTCGCTATGTTCCCGCTGAAACAAAAGATCCCTTTGGCAATACGGTGACTACATGGAAAGAAAACTCGGAACATGAACTTGCCCAACAACCCCCCGTAACTGCTTCCGGCAAGAAAGTTGGGCTGATTCCGCGCTTGCGTGTGAGTGCGGCGTCTGCCTTCACAGCGGCACATTTATTTTTAACCTCTCGCTATGGTGCTATGGGAATGGTGGCCGGTATTTCCCCGGTAACGGCCGAGGCTGCGGTGCATACTGCCCCCTCTGTTGAAACAGTAGAAACCATACGCACGGCCCAAGATGGATTTATTAGTGTAGAAGAAATGACGGGTGGTTCAAGCGGCCATGCTCGTATGGAAGTAAATCCGGGTGCCATTTCTGCCCAGCGTGCCGCCGCGCAGACAAGTGCTACTGCTAAAACAGCCAAGCCCGAAACGTCCGCTGCTCCAACTACCAATCCGGTGGTAATTGGACCGCGCAGTGGTATTTTGTACAGCAGTATTTTAGGGCCGTTGCCTGAATTATTGCGCAGATGGTCTTCTAAAAAAACAACTTCCCAAACCGCTGAAACAAAAGCAAAGGGAGACATGCAACAAGCCAATAAACAAGCACGTAAAACGTTGGCTTTTGTACAACCAACTCCCACCAGTTTACGGGCTATTTTAGAGAGTAATGCCTCCAAAGAATATAAGATGGATGCCTTGTTACGCTTATACGAACAAGGCAAACTCAATACCGCAATTAACGGCTTGCCGGAAAATGCGAAAGCCGCCTTTGAAAACGTAAAGGATACCGCCAAGTTGAAAGAATGGCTGTATAACTTGTACGAGATGGGGCTATTGAATTTTGCACTGGATAATTTGGCAGATCACTCCGTACAGGTAAACTGGGAACAAGATTTGCGTGCTATTTTGGAAGATCCTTCTTGGGCAAGCAAAGCATTAAGTGCCTACACCAATATGAGTGTGTTGCCTTCTACCGCCCCCGGTGTTTATGAAGGCGTAGTGCCCCCCGTACCGGAAGTACAACAAAAGGAAATTCTTTCTACCTTCCGTGAAGGTGGCTTTGCTATCGAAAATATGGGCACTCCGGTTGATCAAAAAGATGTGTTGTACTATGCCAACCGTATTCCATTTTATTACCGCTATGCTGACGGTAGATTAAGCCCAACTCCAGTGGGTATTTTGTCCCAGGAATCAGCCAATTGGTATGGACGCTTTTTGTCAAATATTCATCTGGCATCCCAACCCGGGTTTAAAATACCGAAAGGATTTGTGCTAGCTCTGGATGAAAGCGGCCAATGGAAATTTATCCCAGCCGCCGGCGAATTAGCGACCATTGAAAATACACCCGCTTCCGCAAAGATTATGGAGCAAATCCGCAAAGAGGGTTCCTACCACGTGGCGTTGGATACTCCATATACATCGTCCGATTTGCTCAGTATGGCCAACATGCTTGAGACCACACCTGATTTGAACTTGGAATTGGTCCTCAATACCCCCCATTCCTTGCAGCAATATCTAAAAGTGCATGCGTTCTTCATTGGCAACGATGCCGGTATGTCCTTAGCCGGGCCTTTTACCAAGATGTTGAAAAGCTTGCCAAACGTCGGCGCGTTGATGGCTAATGCCGTAAGTGGGGTAGGTTATTTAACCCCCTGGATTGCCGGGTTTGCCATGCCTGTAATGAAACGTTTAGGTAACGTAAAAACCATTCAAGCTGTATACGGTGCGGCAGCTGCAGCTTTATTGGCCTCTGCCGGGATGGGATTATTCTGGAAAGAAGTGCCCATCGGTGTGGAAGGCGGAATCCCAATGGGAATGTTAGCGGTACCTACCGTGGCCATGGTGTTAGGGGCCAGCTTACTCAATACCTTTAACAATACGTTGCTCAACTTCTTTAAAGACCCCAAAACGCGTACCTCGGCGCACTTGTCCTTTGCTGAAAATAAGCAATGGTCCCGCTTGGCATTAACAGGTTTAACAGCTGTTGCTGCTGCCTTGGGCGGTAGCTGGGCAGTGGTGGTACCTGTTGGACTAGGGTTGTTGGCTATGTCCGAATTGCTGTTCATTAATACGCCTATCTATAAAGCGCGTAACGTGAAAGATGCAAAAGCGGAAGAAGAAAAAAAGAAAAAAGAAATAACAGCGGAACAACGCCAAGCTTTCCAAGAGGCATATAAACAGCAGATTGCTTCTATGCCGGAAGTAAAAGACATCAAATTCCGTGTAAGAATGGTGTATGCCAGCTATGCGGCAAGCTTATTGGCTTTAGGGCAGGGTGCTACCGAAATTTTGGGCCCCACTTGGGGACCTGTGATGGCGGCAGTGTTTATGTTGGGT
The DNA here is from genome assembly GCA_045116875.1 of Elusimicrobiaceae bacterium. Classification (GTDB taxonomy): domain Bacteria; phylum Elusimicrobiota; class Elusimicrobia; order Elusimicrobiales; family Elusimicrobiaceae; genus Avelusimicrobium. The sequence goes on from JBGUMP010000050.1 coordinate 12,005, forward strand.
ACGGCACTCACACGTAAAGGTGCTTCTAAAGCCATTGCAAAAAATAAACTAACCGATGACCAAATGACGGGTATTTCCCTGCCGCTGTTGGCTACAAGCGGTATTGCCTTGACGTTGATGCCTTACTCCGGGCCGATGGCTGCCTTGACTGCGCTAGTCGGGATTTTGCACTACATGGCTACCGCTACCCCCGGTCAAATGGATGCGGCGCGTTTGCAAAATATCGTATCGGCTGAAATGCAAAAGCAAAAAGCAAAAGTATTAGCCGACGAATCGCTCACGCAAGAAGAACGCTCGGCCCTGTTGAGGGAACTGTCTAGCCAAGAAGGGGAATGGGCATCTACCGCTTCCAAACAATATTCTTATGCCAACGGAGTTGGCTTAGCAGGTATTACGGTGGCGGCTGCGGCGGCGTACCTGTTCCGCGATTTAGGCCCGCAATGGACCAAAGAAATTTTGGAATTCATCTCTAACTATACGATTGGGACTACGTCGGATTCGTTAGGGTTGGCGCGTATTATCTTTGGATATTCCGCCACGATGGCTTCTATTTTGGCGGCGAAGAATATTCCGTTGTTTAAGGACTTTGTCCAAATTTTCCATAAACAACAAATTACCCAAGAGAATATTGATGCTGGTAAAATTAATCCGTCCATGTTCGGCATGAATGAAAAGAACGTGGCATTGCGCTTGGTCAATGTGGAGAAAGAAATTTCCAAGTTGCAAGATGGTATGATTGAATACGGGATTAGTTCCGAGCAAAAATTAACTAAGTACTACCAGGAATTGGTAGAAATTTATAACCGCTTGGTAGCGGCCAATAGCTTGCCCGGTGGAAGTGAACTGGTGGCTCCGCATATGAATAACTTGACGGAGCTGATGAGACGATATGAAGGGATCCTGGATCGCAATGACCACTCAATTATGTTACAGCGTGCGTTCGAACAGTTCAAAAACACTATGTTTGATGAAAACGGCGCGTTGCGCGCATCCACACAATATGTAGAAGAAGGAGTGTACACGCTCCCGCAGGATTATTCTAAATATGAAGAAGCCCGAGACCTGGTACGTGAGATTAAACAGCTTATTTTGCATGATGTATATGGTGGCCAGGTAACGGTGGATACATATACTAATATTATTGAGTACTATAATCGTGTGCATGAAGCGTTGCCTGCCTATAAAGCTGCCAATATGGCTGATGCCTCAAGAGTGTTAGCGTTGGAAGAAGAATTGAATAGTATTCTTAATGGCTTGAAGGAATCTCAGCAATCTGTGGGTATCCTGGACGTACAAGCCGGGCCGACTAAGCCAGCCGATGTACAGGCTCTAAAAGACTTGCTTGAAGGGGTGAAGTAAAAACCTATATAGCCAAGATTTTCCCCGCTGATAACAGCGGGGAAATTTTTTCAATTTCTCCTCATAAAAGTTACTGTTAAAAAACACTGTTTTTTATGCGTAATTTTGTTATAATGGAATTGTAGCGGTAACTGATTTACCGCCAAAGCGTTAAAGCAGACATACTTTTCTTTTCCTAACGAGTGAGCGTCCGGAGGGAATCCGGTGCCGGGAAGATAAAAGCAACCTGCCTATTTTATTATATTAGGAGAAAATATGTTCGCAAAAATAGCAGAGTGGTTTAAACCTCTTCCGGACGCTCAACCGCTAACGGATGAACAAGAAATTAAACGCTTGTATCGTTCGTGGCGTATTAAGATGTTCTTTTCCATGTATTTCGGGTATGCGTTGTTCTATTTTACCCGCAAAAACTTGGATATTATTAAACCGGTGCTGATCGAGAACGGTTTATTTACCATTGAACAATTAGGTACCGTTGGCTTGATGATTTATTTCACCTACGGTATTGGTAAGTTTGTCAGTGGTATGTTGGCTGATAAATGCAATATCCGGGTTTTTATGGCCGTTGGTTTATTTGCATCTTCTCTTATTAACATTGCTTTTGCATTTTTGCCCCAACTGCAGCATGTTTTCCCGCTTTCTTTAACGGTAATGGCCTCATTTTTATGGGGATTGAACGGAGTGGCCCAATCCATGGGTTTTCCTCCGGTAGCCAAAGGGCTTGTACATTGGTTCTCGCCTTCTGAACGTGCTACAAAATGGACGTTGTGGTCTTCCTCCCATACGTTTGGTGCCTTCTTTGTGGCGCAACTTATTTCACTTTTAGCATGGATGCAATGCGGCTGGCAGATGTCCTTCTTAGTTCCTGCGGCTTTAGGTATATCTTATAGCATGTTTATGGTCTGCTTTATGGCGGATACCCCCAAATCTGTGGGGTTGCCAGCCATTGAAGTTTACCGGCAGGATACTGTTGCACCCGTAAAAAGTAAAGTGGGTATGACCCGCTGGGAAATTATTGTAACCTACGTGCTTAAAAACCCGTTCTTGTGGGCGTTGGCTATTTCGTATATTTTCATTTATTATGTGCGTTTTGCTACGTTGGACTGGGCAACCACATTCCTGGTGCAAGACCGCGGTTTTAGTATGAAAACGGCCGCTGCGGCCGCCTCTGCGATGCCCTTTTTAGGCATGCCCGGTGGTATCGTGGCGGGGTATTTGGCGGATAAATTCTTTGGCGGACGTTGTACACAAATTAACCTGATTTATTTGGCTATCTTAGCGGCAAGCTGCTGGTGTTTCTATAAATATGCTTCCGTGAATGCCTTCTGGGTTACTGCCGTATTTGCCGCTTTCATTGGTTTCTTTGTGGATGGCCCGCAAAACTTGGCGGGTGGTGTACAAGCCACTCGTGTAACCGTGCAAGATGCGGCTTCCGCTGCATGCGGTTTGACGGGTATGTGTGGTTACTTTGGTGCCATGTTGGCCAGCAAAGGGGCCGCTTATATCAGCACGCACCATGGTGGATGGCGTGGGGTGTATATATCTTGTATTATTGCCTGTGTGATTGCGGGTATGTGTATTGCAACTACGTGGAAGAAAGAACAAACACCTACCAAATTGCGTATTCAAATATCTCGGAGACGGAAAATGCGTCGCGCTTATTTAAAGTTTGAACATTTCCTCTTTCCGGATAAAAAGAAGAAACAAGGCAAATAAATAATTGTTCGAATTAAAATACCCCCTGCATTGCAGGGGGTATTTTAATGAAATCATAAGTTATACGCTAAGCACGTAGAGCATATTAGTTGTGCCTGCTTTGCCAAAGGGAATCCCCGCAGTAACTACTACGTTATCCCCCTCTTTGGCCAGTCCTTGCGAAATAACGGCCTTGCGGGCCTCACGTACCATATCGTCAAAATTACGCAAAGTGTCCACCACAATCGGTTGTACCCCCCAGGCAAGGGATAAGTGGCGAGCGGTGGTAAGATTGGGCGTAAGGGCCAAAATCGGCATACCGCCGGCCCGTTGCTTGGCCGCACGCAAGGTGGTGGAGCCGGAATCAGTAAACGTAACAATAACGTTAGCCGTATCCATATTGGCAGCAACAATGCTGGCCGCGGTGGTAATTGCGCCTTCTTTGGTGGAATCGTTGCGCCGTTCCAGTAAAGAAAGGCCCTTGCGGTAGCGGTGATCCGCCTCCACGGTTTCAATGATATGGCGCATGGTAGTTACGGCCTCGATGGGATGTTCGCCTTGGGCGGTTTCTGCCGATAGCATCACGGCATCTACCCCGTCATAAACTGCGTTAGCAACGTCGGACGCTTCCGCCCGGGTAGGCATTACATTGTGAATCATGGATTCAAGCATTTGCGTAGCCACGATTACCGGTTTACCCGCTTTGCGGCAACCCGAAATGATTTTTTTCTGTAACACGGGTACCCGTTCCGGGCTGGTTTCTACGCCCAAATCTCCGCGGGCTACCATAATGACGTCCGCTAGATCAATAATTTCGCGTAGGTGGTCAATGGCGGAGGGCTTTTCGATCTTGGCAATAATTTGCGCGTTGGAATGCATTAAACTGTGAAGCAGCGTAATATCCTGCGGTTCCTGCACAAAGGACAGCCCAATAAAATCCGCCCCTAATTGCTCGGCAATTTTTAGATCTTCCCGATCTTTTGCCGTCAAGGCCGATATGGGTAACTTTACCCCGGGCACATTGACGCCTTTTTTATTACTTAATGTCCCCCCCGCCGTAACGGTGCATTGGGCGGCAGTAGCCGTAAACGAATCCACCCGCAAACGCACTACTCCGTCATTTAGCAGTAATTCCATACCCGGTTGCATGGCGGCAAAAATTTCCGGATGCGGCAAGCATACGCGCGTGCTATCCCCGGGGGTGTTGTCTAAATCCAGCTGAAACTTGGCCCCTGTTGGCAGGGTAATTGTGTAATCTTTAAAGGTACCAATACGCAATTTAGGTCCTTGTAAATCAAACAAAATACCTAAACTTAAATTGTATTTTTTTTCAATTTTACGGATATTGACTACACGTTGTTGATATTCTTCAAACGTGCCGTGACTGCAGTTGCAACGGAAAACGGATACTCCCGCTAAAACTAACTGTTCAATGGCTTGCTCGCTACTAGTGTCGGGGCCGATGGTTGCTACAATTTTGCAAAAATTTGTATGTAATTTCATAATTTTGGACATCCTGATTAAAAACTTATACTATATTTTATTATTTTTGAAGAAGACTGACTAGTAGCGCGCAAAGTGTACTGACAGAAAAATCAACTTTGACAAACCAAACAGACACGGGTGTTCTTGAAAAGGATTTTATAAATCCGCTAAAATATAAGGGTAGTTATTTCTAACATCAGAAGGAGAAATATGAAGAAATTATTAATTGTATGTGCGACGTTGCTCGTTGCAAGCGCCGCTTTTGCCCAAGATGGCAAACAAGGTTGGCAAGTTGAACTGAAAAAATTGGCCTTGGACGTGACTAATACCGAAGTAAAACATGCACAGGACTATGATGGGTTTTCCAATGCGCGTTTGACTTCCGACTCACAAACCTCCATCCGCGGTTCGTGGGATTCTATTGCGGATTACCATGCACAGCACTATGTGTGGAATAACCAGTTGCTGATGGACTACGGCCGCACAAAAATTCGTCCCGTTGACGGAGAGACGTTGACCAACGAAAATGCTGACCGCATTTTATTGCAAACCGGCTATACGCAACGCTTGTGGAAAGTGGAAGACGTATTAGGTGGTTTTGAAGCCGGTCCGTTTGCTACCCTGGGTTACGAAACCGAATTTACCAAACCCCATCATTCCCCCCGCACCCGCATTTTACGCGGTATGGCCGGTGTTAAATTGTTTGATGGCAAATATCTCAAAAAACTCTATGCCGCAGTAGTGGGCGAACGCGATTTTACGTATCATCCCTATGCCAATAAATTAGCTTGGGAAGCCGGCATTGAATTGGAAGCCCCGGTGCGCGAAGGCGTAAAATTTAAAACAGACGCTATGTTCCGCGATTATTTAGATTCCAGCGAAACTCACCCGACGGATTTGGATTGGGAATTTGAAGCCAATGCCCGCTTGGATGTGGAATTGTACAAAAACTTGTTTGTGGCGCCGTTTATCAGCTATTATACGGCCCAGGGTAAATATGTTGGCCCGCGCGGTGAAAATGTGTATGTAGGTGTTTCGTTTAGCTTTAGCCACATTTTCAGCCAAGCAAAATAATAGATTATTTTCCACTAAAAACCCCCGCTTGATAGCGGGGGTTTTAACATTTAACTTACTAAAAGTTATTTGTTTACGCTGGCCATGTGGGCGATCAAATCGAGTACTTTGTTGGAGTAGCCGATTTCGTTATCGTACCAGGATACCACTTTTACAAAGGTATCGGTGAGGTACACGCCGGCATTGGCATCAAAGATAGAGGTGCGTTTGTCGCCCAAGAAGTCGGAGGACACAACGGAATCTTCGGTGTAGCCCAAAATACCTTTCAATTCGCCTTCAGCGGCTTTCTTCATAGCAGCGCAGATGGCTTCTTTGGTAGCCGGTTTGGCCAAGTTTACGGTCAAATCTACTACGGATACGTCCAAGGTAGGAACGCGCATAGAGATACCGGTAAGTTTACCGTTGAGTTCCGGGATTACCTTACCCACGGCTTTAGCAGCACCGGTGGAAGAAGGAATGATGTTGCCGGAAGCAGCACGGCCACCGCGCCAGTCTTTCATAGACGGGCCGTCTACTGTTTTTTGGGTGGCGGTGGTGGAGTGTACGGTGGTCATTAAACCGTTTACGATACCGAAGTTGTCATGCAACACTTTGGCGATAGGGGCCAAGCAGTTGGTAGTGCAGGACGCGTTGGATACAAATTTGGTTCCTTTTACATAGGTTTTTTCGTTCACACCCACTACAAACATCGGGGTGGCATCTTTGGAAGGAGCAGACATTACTACATATTTGGCGCCCGCTTTGATGTGGGCTTCTGCTTTTTCTTGCGTCAAGAATAAACCGGTAGATTCTACGATATATTCAGCACCTACTTTGTCCCAAGCTAAATTGGCCGGATCTTTTTCAGCAGTTACGCGAATTTTTTTGCCGTTTACAATCAGTTGGCTGTTAGCAACGTCGGCTTCAATGGTGCCTTCAAATTGTCCGTGCATGGTGTCATATTTAAGCATATAAGCTAAATAGTCAACTGGGCACAAGTCGTTAATACCGACGATTTCAATGTCTTTGCGTTCTTGAGCCGCGCGGAATACGAAACGACCAATGCGGCCAAAACCGTTAATACCTACTTTAATCATACTAGTACATCCTCCATGGAGATTTTATTACTTACAAGTATATTTTACAATTTTTTTAGTGTTGAAAAAAGCCCCCCGGCTAGGAGGGCTTTGGTAAAACTTTATTTTGTGCTGCGGGGCTTTTTTTGTAAGGCCTCCGGGCTAAACGGATACGGATAGTAATCTTTTAGCATTTTTTTCACGATACGTTGCGGTTTGCCGGAAGAAACGTCCGCTGTGTAGATAGGCATATTGGCCGGGCAAAACTCCGCCATAACCTGTCGGCACGCTCCGCACGGGGTGCTTAAATCACCCAGCCCTTTTTGGCTAAATACAATAGCTAATGCTTTAAATTCACGCTCTCCGGCCGCAATGGCGCTAAATAGCGCTGTACGCTCGGCACAGTTGGTTAAGCCAAAGGATGCGTTCTCAATGTTTGTGCCTCCGTATATTTTGCCACTTGCGGCTAATACGGCAGCCCCTACTTTGAATTTGGAGTATGGGGAGTAGGAGTTTTGCAAGGTACAGGAAGCCACTTTAAACAATTCTTTGAGTACTGCGGGTTTGGGTGTGGACATAGTTCCTCCTAGGCCTTTTTTGCCTCTTTAAATTGCATGGAATACAAGGATGCATACGCACCATTTAATTTAAGCAATTCTTCATGCTTGCCGGATTCTACAATATGCCCGTCATTAATTACCACAATTTTGTCTGCGTTTTGAACCGTGGATAAACGGTGCGCGATGACAATAACCGTGCGGTTTTTCATCAAATTATCTAATGCTTCCTGCACAACGCGTTCAGATTTATTATCCAAAGCGCTGGTGGCTTCATCCAAAATTACAACAGGCGCATTTTTAACAAAGGCCCGGGCAATGGCCAAGCGTTGTTTTTGCCCGCCGGAAAGCAAAATGCCGCGCTCCCCAATTTCGGTTTCCAGCCCTTGCGGAAGTTCTTTTACAAACTCATCCAAGCAGGCATTTTTAAGGGC
>JBGUMP010000051.1:0-15473 GCA_045116875.1 Elusimicrobiaceae bacterium
AGCCAACACGGCTATAATGACATAGTCAACACATTGCTAGCAGCCGGCGCCAAAGTAGATGCGCGCGATAGCGGCGGCGGAACGGCACTGATGACGGCTTGCTATGCCGGGCAATTGGAAACCGCAAAAATATTACTTTCGGCCGGGGCCGATATTAACGCAACCGATAATTATGGAAAGTCGGTCATGCAGTTTGCCCAAAAAGGCGGTCATGCGGATGTTATCAATTTTCTGCGCACACGCGGTGCTGAAACCGGCAAGGAGTTGGCTGGGCAAAGTGCTGCGGTTGCAAACACAACAAGCCAAATAGACAAAAAGCAACTGCAAAGCCAATTGGTACATCAATGCCGCTGGGGGAGTATTGAAAAGGTAAAAGAATTGTTAGCCCTCGGTGCGGATGTTAATCAGAGCGTTACGGGAACAACGCCGCTTAAAAATGCGGTGTTGGGGGACAATCCTCAATTGGTAGAATTGCTCATCAAACGGGGTGCTGTTGTAACCTCGGATATAGTACAATTAGCACAAAATCATCAAAATAAAGAAATAATTTCTCTGTTAGAGTCTGCCGGTGCCAAGGAGTAAATTTTCGTAGGTTTCTTTGCCCTAAAGTAACTATATTTTGCTAAAATATAACTGAGGGTTTTATGGCGTATAATATTTTAGTCATCAATCCGGGTTCTACGTCGGATGATATCGGTTACTACCGCGGCAGCAAAGCCGTGTTTGAAGTGACTATGCGCTATTCTATGACGGACTTGGAACCCTATGAAGGCCAAAACGTCACGGCGCAATTGCCCCTACGCCGCAAACTTATCTTAGACTATCTGATCGACCATAAAATTGCCTTGAAAGAAATCGACGCAGTTATCGGCCGTGGTGGGCTGTTGCATGCCCTGGAAGGGGGCGTGTACGCCGTTAATGAAAAAATGATTAAAGATTTAACGGTAGGCAAATATGGCAACCACGCCAGCAACTTGGGGGGCATTTTAGCCAAAGATATTGCCAAGTATGCCGGTTGCCCCAGTTTTATTGCCAATCCGGTTATCGTAGATGAACTGGAGCCGGTGGCACGTCTTTCGGGTATGCCGGAAAATCCCCGCATTTCCATTTTTCATGCGCTGAGCCAAAAACGGGTAGCCCGTTTGATTGCCGGCAAACGCGGCAAAACGTACGAAGACGTAAACTGCATTGTGTGCCATGGCGGGGGTGGTGTTTCCGTCGGGGCGCACCGCAAAGGGCGTGTTATTGACGTTACCAACGGTTTCGAAGGGGATGGCCCTATGACTCCCCAACGCAGCGGCAGTACGCCCGGTTCCAAATTGGTACAAATGTGTTTTTCCGGCCAATATACCGAGCGGGACATCCGCCTCAAAATGCGTGGCAAAGGCGGGCTGGTAGCCTATACGGGTACGTCGGACGTAAAAGAATTGGAAGAATATATTGCTAACGGGAAAAAACGCCCGGGCAGTTTAATTACCTGTTCGCGCGACGAGGCCAAACTGGCCCTGGAAGCCCTCATCTACCAACTGGCCAAAGCGATTGGGGAAATGGCCGTCGTGCTGGAAGGGAAGGTGGAGTTTATTGCGCTAACCGGTGGACTTATGCACAGCAAATACATTCCGCAAAAAATCGGACAATACGTCGGGTGGATTGCACCCATGTATGTTTTCCCGGGTAGTGAAGAAAAGGATGCGCTGCGTGCGGCGGCAAACCGTGCGTTGGAAAATCCTAAAATTGTAAAACAATACAACTGATTTTGAATTATAACGTAAGGAGATGAAGCTTATGAAATTTAGTAGTTTTGCAGATTTAATTAACCAAGTAAAAGGAAAATCCAACCGGGTCGTAGTGCCGGGTGCCAATAACAAAGAAGCATTGACCGCCATCAAAATGGCCGACGACAACGGACTTATTTCCCATGGTATTTTAATTGGGCCGTTAGCTGCTGTAAAAGAAATGGTCAAAAACGTCGGTTTGAACGAGAGCAAATTTGAATTTATCGATTGTGAAGACGTACCCACTATGTGCAAATTGGCCGTGGACCAAATCTTGGCCGGCAAAGGCGACTTTCTAATCAAAGGGCTAGTGGATACCAAGTATTACATGAAAGCCATTTTGAATAAAGAAGCTCATTTAGTGCCGGAAGGGGCTCTTTTGTCTCACTTTGTGCTTTTCAGCACGCCTAAATACAAAAAACCGTTTGCCGTTACCGACTCTGCCGTTGTGATCGCGCCCACGTTGGAACAGAAAGTTAAAATTGTGCAAAACGCCGTCAATACTATGCACAAATTGGGGTTGGTAAACCCCAAAGTAGCTTGCGTGTGCCCGGTGGAAAAGGTCAATGAAAAAATCCCCAGCACGGTGGATGCCGCTGCGTTGGAACAAATGAATAAAGAAGGTAAAATCACCGGCTGTGTGGTAGAAGGTCCGTACGATTTTTATATTTCTATGTCACCCGAACGTGCCGCCGAAAAAGGCATTCAAGGTAAACAAGTGGCCGGCGATGCCGATATTTTAATGCTGCCGGACTTGGACGCCGCCAACCCGCTTTATAAAGCGCTCGCATTCTTCGGGGCGGATATGGAAGCGGCAGCCGTACTCGTTGGGCCGAAAATCCCGGTCATTTTGCCCTCCCGTGCGGATGATCCGAAAGTAAAGCTCAACGCCATTGCGCTTTGCTCTTTCTTAAAAGATAACTAAAATACCAAGGGCGGGAGTGATCCCGCCCTCTTTTAGAGAGGAACATGAAAGAAAAAATTTTAGCTTTTTTTCATCGTCATTATTTGCGTTACCATGATGTGCTTTTTTATCTAATAGTGCTGGCGGTAATTATCGGTTGCACGTGGATAGCATTGCGGGCAACCCGCCAACGCCAACAGCAAGAGCAAGCACTTTTGGATAGCCAACGCGAAATTCCGGTTGTTGAATACACCATCAAAGAAAAACCTATTTATAACGCACTGACGGAAGCTGGCTTGGATAAACAAGAAGTAGTGCAAATTGTGGGTAAATTGTCCAGCGTGGTAAACACACGCCATTTGCAAAATCACGATGAGTACGCCTTATCCGTAGAAGACGGGCATTTTATCCTGTTGGTGTTAAAACAAGGGTTCAAGCGTTATTATGTGGCAAACGTGGAAGATTACTTGGTGGCCGGCATCAGTGAAGTAGAATTAAATACCCGCATTAAAACGGCGGCGGGCACGATTCGCAATTCGCTCTTTCAAACCATGGTGGCCGACGGCTTGCAAACACCGTTAATCTTGGATTTTACGGACGCTTTTTCCTGGACGGTAGATTTCAATACCGATACGCGCAACGGGGATGAATATGCCGCCCTGTGGGAGGAACAATTCGCGCCTTCCGGGGAAATTGTCCGCCAAGACCTGTTAGCTGCTTCCTACAAAAACGTGAACGAATCCAAGCCCACATATGCGCTTTACTTTGAAGACGAATATTACGATGAAACGGGCAAGATCAGCAAAAAGATGTTTCTAAAATCGCCGATCAGCTTCCGCGGCTATCGTATTTCATCTTATTTCAATCCCTCACGTATGCATCCTATCTTAAAAATACGCCGTCCTCATTTGGGGATTGATTACGCCGCGCCGGCGGGTACTCCCGTACAAGCCGTGGCGGATGGCACCATCAAATTTGCCGGGCGTAAAGGTGGGTTTGGTAATTTTGTGGAAATTCGTCACGCCAACAACTATACCACAATGTATGGGCATTTAAAAAGTTTTGGAAAAAACGTCAAGGTAGGTGCTAAAATAAAACAAGGGGCCACAGTAGGTTATGTGGGAAGTACAGGGCTGGCTACTGGTCCGCACTTGGATTTCCGTATTAAAGAGAACAATAAGTTCTTAGATTTCTTAAGAATGAAAAACCGCAATTCTGCCGTGCGGGATGTACCGGCCGATAAAAAAGCAGAATTTAACGAACTCAAAGACTTGTATTTGAAAGAATTAAATGCAGCCAAAAAAGCGGATACACATACTTCCGCTGCGGAGGATAGCCATGAAACGCGCTAAAAAGATTGCCTTAACGGGCGGTCCCAATAGTGGTAAGACTACGGCCTTGACGATTCTAAAAGAAACGTTTGGCCCGCAAGTAGAAGTTGTGCGTGAAGCCGCCACCTTAATTTTCAGCGGCGGGTTCCCGCGCCAAGACAACAGCCGTGCCCATATCGAAGCCGCCCAAAAAATTATTTTTGTGACCACGCGCGAGATGGAAGCTTTGGCTGAAGAATATTCGCACGCGGATTTAATTGTGTGTGACCGCGGCACGGTGGACGCGGCAGTATATTGGCCGGCCGGCCCGGAGGATTTTTTTAAAGTAATGGGGACCACGCTGGAAAAAGAAATGGCCCGTTACGACGCCGTGTTGCACCTTTCTCCGCCCACCAACCCGGCTTTTTATCAATCTACACACGTGCGCACGGAAAGCTTAGCCGAAGCGTTTAAGATTGATGAAAAGATTTTGAAAATTTGGGAAGGTCACCCCAACCGCTTAATTGTAGAAGGCAAAGAGCACTTCTTTGAGAAAGCTGAAATTATTAAAAATTTTGTAGAAAAAATTATTAAAGGATAAACTTATGAAAAAAATCGTTTTAACAGGTGGGCCCAGTGGCGGGAAAACAACGGCACTTTCTATCCTAAAAGAAACATTCGGGAAGAAAATTGCCCTCGTACAGGAAGCAGCTACCCTGATTTACAGCGGCGGCTTTCCGCGTACCGATAATAGTCCTATTCATATTGTGCACGCACAAAAGATTATTTATTACACGGTCAAACAGTTGGAAGAACTGGCCGAAAAAACATCCGACGCTAATGTCATGGTGTGTGACCGCGGTACCATTGACGGTGCTGTGTATTGGCCGTATGGGCCGGAAGATTTTTTCAAAAATATGGAGTCCAGTTTAGAGGCCGAACTGGCGCGTTATGATGCAGTGATTCATTTGTCCCCGCCACCGGAGAAAGACTACTACCAAGCCACCAATGTGCGCACGGAAAATTTGCAACAAGCTTTTGAAATTGATGACAAAATTTTAAAAATTTGGGAAAAACACCCCAACCGCTTGGTAGTTCCGCGCGAGAAACATTATTTTGAAAAAGCCGAAATTATTAAAAATTTCGTCGAAAAATTAATCAAGTAGGAGATTTGCATGATTTGGAACCCCTTTAAGAAAAAAGACCCCAATGCCTCGCAAGAGAAGTCCACTTCCATTGCGGACAAATTGGAAAAAGAAATTGAATCTTTGCCGGCTGCTTTTAAAGATAAATTAAAAGATCCGTCTATTAAGGAGCGTTTTATTAATATCGCCCGGCGTATGGAAGCCGACGGCGTGAATTTTAAAAGCATTCGCCAAATGAAAAAATGGATGAAAGATCACGAGGCCGAACTGCGTGCCGAAGGTGCCCCGGACCAACCCAAAGTGGAAACGGTGGTGCATGAAGGCCCACGTATTGGACGTAATGACCCTTGCCCGTGTGGTAGCGGCAAAAAATACAAAAAATGCTGCGGTGCCGGTAAATAAGCCCGCAGGTAGCTTTCGGTCCCCTCATGGCAAGCGCATGGGGGACTTTTTTGCTACAATATAGCTAATGAAATATATTCTTTATATATTAACCATGGTGCTGTTGTTTGTGGGGGGGATGGTGATTGGTAACGTCTATCTGCCCGAGCAGACAGTGGTGCGCGCCGCTTCCGTGTCCGTGCCCGAGTTGGACACCAGCAACCCCATTTTTGCCCATACCACCCGTGAGGCCGTATCCAGAGATATTGAACTGCTAAATAATGCATTGGCCTCCTGCCCGGTAGTAGTAGGCACAGAAAAAGACCGCCTGATTAACCACATTAAATTGTGGCTGGCGTTGGAAGATTTTGAGTTACACAAATCAGTATTGGAGCTGGAAATGGCCAAGAACGTAGATTACAACCGTCCCACCGCGCAATTTTTACAAGCCGCGCAGGCATACAACGTCGCGCGTGAAAAAGTGGAAAAAATGGCCGAAGAATTGTTCCCGCAACCGGCTCCCGCGCAAGAAGAACAGCCCGCTCCCGCCCAGTAAAATAAGTTTAATTTAATCATAAGCCCCCGCTAAATGCGGGGGTTTTTATGTAAGAGGAGTAATTTCATTTTCTAGGGCCATTGGTCCCTTTGGGCATAGGTCCAAAATACACTCTAATAAGGTCTAAATACCCTGGCGGCTTTGACCCATAACCAATACAATAAGAGTGTGCCCCATAATGGGGAAGTTATTACTAAGTGCATTTGTTAGGGTGTTTTGCTCAGGCATCTTGCGTGCAAGAAGGGAGACGTATGAACAAACTGAAGAAATTAGTAATTTGTGCCGTTACTTTATGCGCCACGACTCAGCTTTTTGCTCTTGAGCATGGGTATTGGTGGAAAAATCATGATGAGTCCCAACAAGCACAAAAATGGTTTGAAGGGCAAGTGCGTAAGTGTCTGAAGCCGGGTAAGAACCCGGGGCAATGCCTGGACAAATTGTTTAAAGGCGTTCCCAGATGTAAAAACTTGCACAGCGTGAAGGATAATCAAATTCCGGCTTGGTGTTGGTTCGATACGACCGATTACAATGACAGCGCAGACGATCCGAGAGGAGACGTTGAATTAGAGTCTGCTTCGCAACCCGGGTATTATAAAGCTTCGATAGAATATATTCCCAGCGTCTACGTTACAAAAGCCTTTGGAGAGGTAACCAAATCTTATTTTGCCTTGGAGGGAAATCCCAAATATTTGGATTACAAAAAAATGGACGATTTCTATAAAAAAAATAAGAACACGTGGGCGGCGTACTTAATGAAAGATTGGGTATTGTACAATGATGACGTTAGGTGCTACGCTTTAAGTGTGTTTATAGTCAAAACTCTTATTCCTGATATCGCTCATGAAGAACAAGAACGCATTGCGTGGTATCTTTGCGACGCTGCCGGGAATTTGTATTTACATGGAGAAGGAATAGAAAAATGGTGGTGGGAAGCTAAGTATATTTACAAAGAAGGAGTGGATATGCCTATCTTCAGAGAAGTTAAGTGGAAAATGTTCACCAATATAGTAGTCGATTATGCTTTTCCGTATTATTGGCTTATTTATGAGGAGAATTTTTGGAAAAATTTTGCCATAGCACCGATTTATAAGGACCCCAAGGTCAGAGCTCAACAAGCAAAGAAAGTGCGAGATGCTATCCGCAAATTGTATCACTGGAATAAAAAAAATGGTTATTATAAAGACATGAATGGCTTGCGCGCACTAGCCATAAAATATGGGTATTGGTATAGTCCCAAAGAACTTGCTAATCAAAAGAAAATACAAGAGGATAACAAAAGAAGAGAAGTCGGTTTTGGGATTTCGAGCCATCTAAGAAAATAATTTCTCCGCAGTAGTACCCAACCTACTAAAACCGCCCTCTGTTAAAAGTGCAGAGGGCGGTTTTATAATCAAAGTAAGGTGTGATGGTTTAGCGGTAGTTGGTAAATTGCAACTCTACGCCAAAATCCTGTCCTTTCAGTAGCGCAATGACGGCTTGCAGTTCATCCTTGGATTTGGAAGACACCCGCAGTTGGTCGCCCTGGATAGAGGCAGATACTTTGAGCTTGGCCTCTTTGATGGTTTTGGTAATTTCTTTGGCTTTGTCGGCGGGGATGCCTTGTTGGATTTTGACCGTTTGTTTGGCATTTCCACCTAGCGCAGCTTCAATTTTTTGCGGGAGCAAGTTTTTAAGTGCAATGCCGCGCTTGGCCATGCGGGTAAAAATAATATCGCGCAAGGTATTTACTTTGTATTCATCGGACGAGGCCAATTTAAGTTCGTTATCTTTTTGGTTGAGTTCAATGGAGGAATTAGTACCCTTGAAATCATACCGGTTGGTAATTTCTTTGTTGGCTGCGGAAACGGCCTCGCTAATGACGTTTAGGTCCACTTTGGATACTACATCAAAACTATAATCTGCCATAAAATCCTCCTGAAAATGGGTTGCTTTCCCTTATTATACTTTTTTTGTACAATAGGGGTAAGGCAGGGGCTGTATCTGCCAAATCTATGGAGGTTGCGTGTACGCGCGCGAATGGGGAAACCCGAAGGCTGCTTATGAACATTAAAATTCGTCTTACCGTAATGAACTTCCTGGAATTTGCCGTGTGGGGTGCCTATTTAACATCAATGGGCATTTTCCTGGCAGGTGCCGGGTTCGCCGATAAAATCGGTTGGTTTTATGCGACACAAGGTTTTGTGTCTTTATTTATGCCGGCGGTGATTGGTATTATAGCGGACCGTTGGGTTCCGGCTCAAAAAATGTTGGGCTTGTGCCACCTGTTAGCGGCGGCTTTTATGGCCGGGGCTGCTTGGTGCGGTGCGCAAGAAGTGATTAATTTTTCGCACTTGTTTGCCTGCTATACCTTAAGTGTGGCCTTCTATATGCCTACGATTGCGCTTTCCAACTCGGTGGCTTATACCGGTTTGCGCCAACAAAATTTAGATACCGTAAAATGCTTTCCGCCCATCCGTGTATTTGGTACGGTGGGTTTTATTATCGCCATGTGGACGACCAACTTTGCCCACTTTGCCGGTTCTTACACGCAATGGTATTTTTCGGCGGTGTTAGGCGTTATCTTAGGGCTTTACTGCTTTACGTTGCCCGCCTGCCCGGTCAGCACCGAAAAAGCCCGTACCTTGGCGGAAGCGCTGGGCTTAAAAGCATTTGCTTTGTTCAAAGAAAAAAAGATGGCTGTCTTCTTTATTTTCTCAATGCTTTTGGGGATGTCCTTGCAAATTACCAACGGGTTTGCCGGGCCGTTTATCTCGGGCTTTGATTCGTTGGCGGGATATACCGGCTCTTGGGGGGCCCGCAATGCTACCGCGTTGGTTTCACTCTCCCAAATTTCCGAAACATTGTGTATTTTGCTCATTCCGTTTTTCTTAAAACGCTTTGGCATCAAAAAAGTAATGCTTATCAGTATGCTGGCTTGGGTAGCACGCTTTGGCTTATTGGGGTTAGGTAACCCTGCCACGGCCTTGGGCATTTTGCTACTTATCCTCTCTATGATTGTGTACGGGGTAGCGTTTGACTTCTTTAACATTTCGGGTTCTTTGTATGTGGACCAAGAAACCGACCCGTCCATCCGTTCTTCCGCGCAGGGTGTGTTTATGCTCATGACCAACGGATTTGGGGCCGCAATTGGCTCGTTGGCGGCTCAAAAAGTAATCAACTGTTTAGTGACCGCTCATTTGGACCCGTCCAAAATGATTGACGGCGTATATCCGCAAGCACTTTCCCAAGTAATTATGAACGGCTGGAGCAATGCTTGGTTTACGTTTGCCGGGTTCTCGCTGGTGGTTGCGATTTTGTTTGCGTGGTTGTTTAAATACAAACACGTTCCGCAAAAATAACAAATCACGCGGCTAATTTAAAACGCCCCCTCTTTTAGAGGGGGCTTTTTTGGGGAAATTATCGTCCGGCGGGGTCTTTGCCGTCAATCAGCCCTTCCTGGTTTTCATGTCCGTGGAGTTCGGCTTTATCACGTAGTTTGCGGTGGTAGGTGATAGCAAAGCGGTGTACTTCATCGCGTATTTCCATCAGTAAATTAAGCGCCGGGTCCCCGATAGGCAATTTAATACTTTCTGCCGCGCCGGGCAAGTAAATCCCTTCGTGCGTTTCCGCCAGCGAGATAAATGGGATGTACATATCCGCGCGTTCATACGCGTTTAATGCGGCGTGAATTTGGCTCTTTCCGCCGTCCAGCAAAATTAAATCGGGGGCTTGGCTCGGGTCGCGCTTAATCTGGCGCAAACGGCGGTACACGCTTTCTTCCATCATGGCAAAATCGCTTCCACCCTTTTTAGGTAGTTTGGAGCGTATTTTAAAGCGGCGGTAATGTTCGTGATTTTTCTCTCCGTTGATGTAACACACCATGCAACCTACGGCCTCGCGCCCGAATAGGTGCGAGTTATCAAACGCTTCAATATGTGCGGGCAGTTTTTTAAGGCCGATGACCTCAGCCAGGCGTTTTAGCTTGTCGGTATTTTGCATGGCGGTGGTGATGTAGTCATCTTTAAAACGGCCCACAATCACCCGCTCTTTCATGTGGTCCAGCGCGTGTAAAAAATTGCGATACACGGCGGCCTGTTCGTACGCTAAATTAGCGGAAGCTTCTTGCATTAACCGGGTAAGTGTTTGCGTTAGCCCGCCAAAATTGCCGTCTAAAAAATCAGCCATGCGCTGGGCATTTTTGCGGTAATCTTCGTAGGAAATTTTTCCGGCGCACGGGGCCGGGCATTGGCCGGTGTGGTAATAAATGCACGTGTTAATTTTGATATCCGGCAGTTTTTTCTCGCGCGAAAATTTCCACTTGCAGGGCCGCAGGGGGGCATAGCCGCTTTTGCCCAAGAAGCGGATTAAGCTTTTGACAATGTAAGATTTGGGGTACGGGCCGTAATAGGCATCCCCACTGCGTTTGCCGGCATCGGCGGCGCTTTTGCGTACCAGTTGCAAGCGGGGGAAATCCTCGCTGAGGGAAAGTTTTAGATACGGGTAAGTTTTGCCGTCTTTGCCCAGAGAGTTAAAAAACGGCTGGTATTGCTTGATAAGTTTTTCTTCCAGCACCAGGGCATCGCGCTCGCTCATGCAAGTTACATAGTCTATTTTGGCAATTAACGGCAATAAGCTGGGCAACTTCCACCCGCGGGAATAGAGGTTGGATTCTTGGAAATACTGTTTCACCCGGTCGGCCAGGTTCTTGGCTTTGCCGATATAGAGGATGGTGCCGTCTTTGGCACGCATGATGTAAACACCGGGAGATTTTGGTAAAATAGAAATACGCTCGTCCATATAGTTATTGTAACATTTCCGTTAGCAAAAAAAATTCCCCCAAACCCGTTGCAATAAAGTATAATATATATAACCGATTTTTAAATAGAGGTATATTGACACATGGCAAAATTGAAAACGGGCCGTCACACCAGCGCCCTCAAAGCTCAGCGCCAAGCTGAAAAAAGAAACTCCGCCAACAAGGGCTTAATTAAAAAAGTCCGCGTGGCTACCAAAACGGTAAAAGCTTCTGCTACCAGCAAAGCCAAAACCTTGAACGAAGACTTGAAGAAAGCAAATTCTTGCATCGACAAAGCCGCCAAGAAAAAAGTAATCCACTGGAAAACGGCCGCCCGCAAGAAATCCCGCTTAGCTAAAGCCGCTAACAAAGCAGCCAAATAAGCAACTTTTAAGTTTCAAAAGCCCCGGTTTACGCCGGGGCTTATTGTGTTATCATCCTCCTTTTGGTACAATAATCGCATGCGAGGAAATTTTATTTTTTTGGCTATAGGAATTGGATGCTTTGCCATTGGGGTAATTGGTCTGGGCAGACATATTCTCTTTTTTCAACGGGCCATCAAGGTGCCGGGCGTTGTTTCGGATTACATCACTTCCCAGGGGAGCAAGGGGCGCACAATGTATCGTGCGGTTGTCAGTTTTGAGTTTGATGGCAAAACCAGGACCATTTCCAGTTCGTTGGGAAAATCATGGAAACCTGCTCTGGGTAAGCAATGCCAAGTAGGAATTAACCCCACTAATCTCAATGATGCTAGGATTTATTCTAGGCTCCCCATGCCGTGGGGCTTTCTTATTGGTTTTGGGCTCACCTTCTTGCTGGTGGGGCTTTCCGACGGCTTGTAACCGTTGCGGATCTCTTCCGTGCGTGTGATGCCGCCGGCCTGTTTGGTTTGGCAGAAATTTTTTCACTCGAAACTCTATTTGGTTTAATTTTCTAATTAATTTTTGTGCTTGCGTAGGAAAACCTCTTTGACTATAGTAATAACACCTAAGACAAGGAGGTTTTTATGTGGGAAAAAGAAATTGATGTTCATCAAGTGCGTGAAATCCGTACCCGCACTACGGTGTTTCTCGGCGTAGGTGCGATTGCCAAGATAGACGATATCTGTGCTGATTTAAAAGCCCGTGGGGTCAATAAGCTCATTGTTATTACCGGCAAGGGCGCGTACAAAAAAACAGGCGCGTGGGATCCGGTGCGCCGTGCGTTCGATAAATATGGGATTGACTATGTGCATTACGATAAAGTAACTCCTAACCCCAATACGCATCACGTAGATGAAGCCACCCAGCTTGCGCGTGAGTTCGGTGCTCAAGCGGTGTTGGCAATTGGCGGTGGTTCGGCCATTGATACAGGTAAAAGTGTGGCGGTGTTACTTCGATATCCCAACCAAAACGCGCGCGAATTATACGAGCTTACTTTCACGCCTACGCAAGCGGTACCGATTGTGGTTATCAATCTTACGCATGGTACCGGTTCGGAGGCGAACCAATTTGCAGTGGTATCTATTGAAGAAAAAAACTACAAGCCTGCCATTGCGTTGCCGTGCATTTACCCGCTCTACGCAATCGATGATCCGGCATTGATGACCGGGCTTAGTGAAGATCAAACACGCTACGTGTCCATTGATGCCGTCAATCACGTAATCGAGGCCGCCACCACCCAAACTACCTCTCCCTATGCAGTACATTTGGCAATAGGGGTGATGTGGATGGTGTACAAGTACTTACCTATTGCGCTAAGGGACCCTAAGAATTTGGAAGCGCGGTATTTCTTAACGTATGCAGCGTTAATTGCCGGGCTTAGTTTTGATAACGGAATGCTACACTACACGCACGCGCTGGAACATCCGCTTTCCGGCGTGAACCCAAAGCTTACGCACGGGTTGGGATTGGCGATGCTGCTGCCAGCAGTCGTCAAGCAAATCTACAAAGCAAAACCCGCTACGCTAGCTGAACTGCTAAAACCGATGGTGCCCGGTTTAAAAGGTAAACCCGAAGAAGCCGATTTAGCCGCCCACGGGGTGGAAAAGTGGCTGTTTTCCGTAGGGGCAACGCATAAACTGGTTGACGAGGGCTTTACTGCAGATGACGTAGATAAACTGGTTTGCTTAGCGTTTGAAACGCCTTCGCTGGGGGGGTTGTTATCTCTGGCGCCTACGCAAGCCACTAAAGACGTGGTGTGGAGTATTTACAAGGAGTCGTTGCACCCGTATAGCAAGTAAAAACCAAGCAAAGGGCCTCACTTACCGGGGCCCTTTTACTTGTTCAAAGAATTGCTGCACGCGCACATCACAACGCACGTCGCTGGTCAAAATGGGGCGTTTTAAGTGTACGCCGCTTAGCGTGCGGCAACGGCTCAGTGCTACGTAGGTTTGCCCGGTAGCAAACGCGCCGCGGCCCATATCCAAATAAATATTATCAAACGTGAGCCCTTGTGATTTGTGGATGGTAATGGCCCACGCCAGTTTAAGTGGGTATTGTTTGAAAAATCCTTTTACTTTGGGTTGGAGTTTTTGCGTAAGCGGATTAAACTCGTACACCATTTCTTCCCACACGTGCGGTTTTACTTCGTAGATAGCGCCTTTGAGCTCTACCTGAATAAAATCCGGTCCCAAGTCATGCACGGTGCCGATATCCCCGTTGACCCAATTGTCATCATTAACCAGCATCATAATTTTGGCCCCTTTTTTAAGGTGCAATTCTTTGTCCGCCGGTGGTGTTTTGGTAAATGTTTCGTCGGCCGTGGCGGGATAAATATACTCGGTGCCGGGTAGTTTAGCCAGTTGGCTACGGTTGCGCCACATGGCACTGTAATTGGTGGTGGCCAACAGAATGTTGTTTTCCACTACGTCTGGCGTTTCGGGCGATACATGCGTGTTTAGCTGGCTGTCCAGTTGCGGCTGGGAGATTTTTCCCTCGCGTATTTGGTTTAGCAAATGGGCGTAATCCCGGTCGGCACTTTGGCGGAAAATGCGCTTTAGCTCAAAGACCTCAAGCGGCAAGCGGCGCAGTACGTTGGCTTCAAAAAAGTACGGGCTTTGGTAACGCTCGTTAAAATAATCAAACAGGCCGCTCTGCTCGCTTTCTTCAATCGGGGGGAGTTGGAATAAATCCCCAAATAAAATAAGCTGTTTGCCACCAAAAGGTTCATCAGAGCGGGTAGAAATTTGCAAAATGTAGTCTAGGGCGTCAAGCAAATCGGCGCGCAACATAGACGCTTCGTCAATAATAAGCGTATCAAAGCTTTCCACGGTTTTGCGCGGGAGCCGGCGCAAGTTGTTTAAATCCAATAAATTGCCCGGCTTTAGGCGGAAAAAAGAATGTACGGTTTGCCCGTGCACGTTAATAGCGGCCAGGCCGGTAGTGGCAAGCACCACCACATTTTGTGCGGTATTTTGTGCAAAATATTTTAGAAGCGTGGTTTTCCCGGTGCCGGCGCGACCCGTTATAAAAATAAGGGGTTTAATGACGGGCTTGCTTTCCAGCAAAGACAGGGCGTCCTTAAATTCGTCGGTTAAAATGACGTTTGTCATAGCTATTTTAGTAGCGTAAGCACAATCCCTTTGAGGGTGGTTTTCGGGTCCAAATTGGCCCCGCTTTTAAACCCGGCATCGGCATCAATCAGGCGGTTAAGCACCTGTAAAAATACTTTCTGCGGGGGGAAGTTGCGCGCGTTGGCAATTAAGCGGCTTTCCCACGGGAACAAGCCAGCCGCGTGCAAGATTTCACTGTTGGGAAGTCCTGCCTCACTGAGGCGTTTAATGCGTGCCATTTTTAAAATGGGGTACGTCATTTTGCTTAGGATGGCCACGGGCTCTTCACCACTTTGAATAAGTTTATCAATTTGCTCCAGTGCGCGCGTTTTGCTGCACGCAGTGAGCGCGTTGGAAAGTTCAAACGGGTTTTCCTCTTTGCTAAGGCCAATGCAGGCCAGCACATCCGGCTGGGAAATGGTTTTGTCCTCGCGCTGGGCCACATACAGAAATAATTTTTCAATTTCGTTTTCCAGGGAGGCCAAGTCTCCCCCGGCACATTCGCACAGTAAATCCACCGCGTCAAACGTGGGCTTGAGCCCTTTGGCTGTCATTTGGTTGCGTACCCACGCGGTCAGGTCATCATTTTTGAGTTCGTCAAAATTGACTACACGTCCCCCGTCCGCACAGGCATCTGCCAGGGCTTTGTCGGTTTTGATTTTTTTTGCATCATTATGTGTCATCACCAGCGTAGTGGTGGGTAATGGGTTTTGGGCGTAGGCCACGAGGGCGGCTTGCTCCTTGGACCCTTTGCGCAGTTTGTCAACGCCATTGAGCACAATCAGGCGTACGTTGGAAAACACCGGTGCGGTGTTTGCCTGTGCCAAGGCCTCACTCACATCAGCCGAAGTGGCCTGTGCTTTGAAAAAATTAAAATCGTCCGGGTGTAACATATCGCGCAGTTGTTTAATCACAAGCTCTTTGCGGTACACGTCCTCCCCGGTGAGCAGATAAACGGGGGCGGTAGTACCTTTGGCAAGTTCGGCTTGTAATTTGTCTGCGCTGATTTTAGACATTAGTAGGACTCGGTAATGGTTGTATATTGCGGGTTGTTCATGACTTTGCGTTTGTCTTCGCTACGTACAGAACCATACCC
>JBGUMP010000052.1:0-5031 GCA_045116875.1 Elusimicrobiaceae bacterium
CCGGCTTGTTCGGGTTCATCCCAAAAGCCATGCCCTTGATGGCGATACGGCGCAATACCTTCAAAACTTTTGTTCTGCCACATTGCAATCGTCACTAAAACAACGGGATTATTGCTGTGTTTGTTATAAAACGCTTTGTATTGGTCCATGGTAGCTTTAGCCGGGTTTACGCCCATTTCTTTCTCAAATTTTTGGCTCATTAACCCAAAGGCACGCAAATTATTTTCTTCGGTTTTTTTAACAACCGCCTCGTTGGCAGCAGCCGCCATCTCATCATAAAAACCCAATTTATAGGCACCATAATCTTCGGCTTGGTTGTCTATATTACGGTTAGCCAGTTCTTCCTGCAGGTCCCGAATGTATTGTTTAGATACTGCAGCATCTTCATACACTGCTTTCAAGTTAGACATTTGTGCCATAGCCGGGCACGCTAACACCGTTGCTACAACTGCCAACATCACCTTTTTTAAATTCATATTTCTCTCTCCTTTTTCTCTTACTACACTTTCATTATAAATCTTTTGTTTGCAAAAAACCTGGGCCATTGGACCTAGGCCCTAGGGTCTTTTGGACCTATAAAACATTCCGGGCTCTGGCCTCTTGAATTTTTCGGCATTTCCCTTATAATTTTAGTATGAGCGGAATTATATACTGTTTTTTTAAAGGGGAAACGTATGACATATCCTGGTTTAAAAAAATGGACTTCTTTGTTCATTGCGTTTGCATTTATAGCGAACAGCTGTTCGCCGCTTTATGCCGCCCACCCCGCAAAGAAGAATTTAGGCGCTCAAGTAGCCCAACGTACCGAGCAAGCCAAGCGCAACCAAGGCCCGGTGTATTGGGTCAACAAAGGGGCTGAATTAGCCGAGGCCAATTGTGATGTCGGCGCCGTCAAATGCGCGTTAAATTTACTTAAAGAAGCCGCCCAAGCCAAGGACCCCACCAAAGCCACCGTTTGTGTACCGGCCAGCAAACGCGATACCAAAAATAAAGTCTGTATGAACGCCACCTACTTTGCACAAGGCGCCGTGCATGCTGCCGTGGCAAACCCTAAAAACCCGTGGCTGTATTACGATCACAAACAAGTCAAAACCTTTGGAAGTGATAAAACCCACCGTGTAAAAACGGATCCTTTTCCTATCCGCGAATCAGCCCCCGCCGTGTTTGAATTAATTACCACCTGGGGCGTCTATTTCCAGTCGGACATCAAGGCCCTGGAAAAATATTTTAAAGGGGTTGCGCTTCCCTCTACCTGCGGAGATAAGGGCAAAAATACGTGTGGTGAAGAAATGATTGCATTGATGGGGCTTGCCTTTGTGGCCCGGGCACCCGGGCAAGGGCAAAATTCACGCAAAGCCGCCCGTGAAGCCGCCAACCAAATCTTGACCAAGAAATGGAAATCAAGCGACGGGCGCACCGTTATCAAGGGCGCCATCGTTGCCTTAGCCACGCTTAACACCCAAGCTGCCTGGGCTAATATTGACACGTTTTTAACAAGCACTTCCTTACCCAGCGTAGGGCACGACGCCTTAAGCATGCTGTCTGTACAAGGGCTTACCACATTAGGCATTGGTATGAACGAAGCCGGGCGCGCAGCGGCTACGCGCTACTACAATAGTTCCAACCGTAAATTTCGCTATTTAGATACGTTAGCGGCCCAACAACAAGGGTTCAAATACCCTTATAATAACCCGGCCTTCCAGTTTCCGGATAATAACGTGTTTGAAGAAATCGGTTATTTAATCGGCCGCCAAGCGGCCAGTGGGAACAAATCAGCCCAGGCATTGGGTAAAAAAATTATGGGCTCTGCTACGGCCTATGCATACAGCAAAACAGCCAAGCCCAAACCAGCCCCCGCCAAACCGCGCCCCGTTACCACTGGGGGTGCGGCACCGGCAATTCCCATAGGTACACAGCCCCAAAAATTTGCCATTTACCGAGGGCATTGGCCCTTAGTGGTGGGCATTATGAGCGGAGCCGTTCAAAAACCAGGGTCCGTATCAAGCAGTCGCGACGGCATCATGCACTTAATCCAGCATGTGTTTGCAAGACCCTTTTGGGATTTAAATGCAGGCACCTATCTGCGCGTCTTTAACATTGCAATTTCGTATGGAAACGCTATCCTGGGAGAAAAAAAATTTATCCACATGACCAACCGCTCCAAAGGATATTTGGCCACAAAACAACGGTTTACCAAAGTAGCCAACATGACCCAAACCGCTGAATATGTAGATATGGCCATTACTGTAGTTGCCATTACTACGTTTGTGGCATCTTTGCCCGATTTAGCCCGTTCCCTTTGCAACGGCGTAGAGTGGTTGCAAAAGCATGTGAAATTACTGGCTGGCAAATCGACCGGTAACACGGCTTCAGCCTCACAAGCAGTAGCCGGAGCCGCCCAAACGGCCAAAGCTCCTATATTGGGTGAAACAAAAACCTACGTAAAAGTGGCCCCCATCCAAGCCACCGAGGCCAAAGGCGGTGAGGTCGTAACCACAACGCTGGCAAACGGTTTTACTGAAACAACCGCCACAGCGCCACAGGGATCTTTTATTGTAACAAACCCCGGCGGAGAGCAATATATTGTGCCACGCGATCAATTTCTTATCAAGTACCAACCGGCGCCCGATTTAGGAGCCGGCATGTACAAACCGGTAGGCACGCCGCAAACCTTTTCGCAACTGGTGGGTGGTGATATGGAAATTTTATCTGTTCACGGGGAAGTGCGCCAGTACCCACAAGGATATTTTGTCAACCCGCACCAACAACAAGGCGTGGACCCGGTCATTTTCCACCAAACCTATCGCGAGCTGATGCCAAACGGAACCTTGCGTGCTGTTCCCCTCCCCAAGGCACCAGCCGGGCATGTGGCTCCGGGCACGGGTGTTTCTCCGCAATTATTAAAAGCAGATGAATCCTTCAGCCCGTTGTTCCAACGTCGCGTTTACCGAGAAGCAAACTAACCTTTGTTGGTTTTTTGTCAATAAATCAAGGGCCCTCGAAGCAGGGCCCTTACACATATACACCGTATAATATCTTACCGAAAATTACATCTCACGTTTCACGAAGCGGCTCATATCCTCTGCGGGGTGCACCGTAATACGCCCGTTTGTAAAATCCAGGAAGGAACCGGCGGCGATCTGCATCCCCGGCGAGAGGGTAGGGGCCTCTCTTGTAAAAACCGGCGTTTCATGCATAAAATTGGCCGTACCATTGGGGTTAACGGTTTCTATTACAATGGGTTCTTTCCCTTCCACCATAAGGCAATTATTTTTTTCATAATAAGCTTTACCTCTTGTTCAGATGAATACACATAGCCCTAGTTTGACTCTTTTACAAAAAAACCCGCAAAAGATTTTAGGCCCCTAAGCCCCATATATTTGGGCCTAGCATTTTTATAGGTCCAAAGTCCCTTGAAAATCAACCCGTTGCTTATTAGAATGAGGGTATGAACAAACACATGCACAATACTCTGGTTGTTACGTTTCTCTGTACCCTCCCGCTGGTTACCTTTGGCGGCCCTTTAAAAGTTCCCTCTTCTGCAATCACGCGGGGAATACAACATGGAGTTACCAAATATATGGGTGCACCTTCCCCCTCCATAACCACCCGGATTTCCCGGGGCATCAGCGGTGCTATGCAACAAGGAGTTGTCAAACATATGGATATTTCCGCCCCCTTGCCAGCTCCTAAAGTAGTTGTTGCTCCTACGTTACCATCCGCTCCTTTTGTTCAAAATTTATCTAGAATAACGGCTCTGGCGCAACAAGCCAACCGCACACTTTTTGCTATCCGCCAAGCCACCCCTATGTTCATTACGGACATTTATCCAGCGCAAATGCTGGCAAACATTCAAGAAAAGGCCTACCAAAATGTGCGCGATATTGCCCTCCCGCTTACAGCGGATGAAGTAGATTTACTGCTGGCGGCAGACCAAGGGGAGTTTTTTGAAATCTTTGATGAGCGCGATGGGCTGTTGGTAGCTTCTCTGCGCCAACCTCTACTGGTAAATGTACGGCCGGGCGCAAGCTTACAAACTTTTCCGCAAAACGGAATTTGGAAAATTGAAAAGACCAAATATGAAGGTTTAAAACAAGAGGCACAGAAGATGACTCCTCAACAAATCACGCAACTGAAACAACGTGCGCAATATTCCCCCCTGGGCGACGGGTACACACTCTCCAGTGATGAGTTTAACAAACTGCTCTCCACCGGGAACACAGATTTCTTTGGCGAACCTTTTTTGGCACTTGTCCAAAAGCACAACTCACCCGTCAGTTCTGTGTCTGTATTTTTCCCTGTGAAACAAAATTTAATTGTGTCACAAAAATCGTTACCGGCCGGTTCGTACGTAGGACTTAATGAATTTTGCAACGGGCATAGCCCCTCGTTCCTGTTTGATGCGCAAGACCTCATGCGTGCGTTTAGCAAGCAAATGGCCGGGCAGCTTCGGCAGTCTTTTTCACAAGGTGGGGCCGACTTGCAACCCATTTCCATTTTAACGGAGGACGGCATTGTCCCCCTGCAAATGCCCTAACTGGTCAATAAACTAACCGAACGAATCTTGAGATTTTTGTTTCTGTTTATTATGCTATGGGCATCAATTTTATAAGGAAGTTCCGATATGGAACGCATTACTAAACTGATAGCCGTTTTTTGCGGTGCTGCTCTTGGCGTACCCTGCTTTTGCCGAAACCGAGGCCGAACGAGAAAAAGCAGCCAAAAATATTTTGTGCTGTACAACGGGTACCGGAAATAGCTCGACGTTTTTAACATTAATGATACATAACCCGCCAAGTAATTTGAAGCCCCACGTTTGGGGCTTATTTTGGCGCTTGACTTGGAGTTTACTTCAAGTGTTATAATAATTTTATCAGGAGGATTTATGTCTAAAAACTTAATTATTTATTATTCACGTAGAGGGCAAAACTATTTTGGCGGCTCCATCCGCTCTATTGCCAAAGGTAATACGGAGCAGGTGGCACAGTACGTCCAACAGGCCGTTGGCGGAGATTTATTTGAAGTAGATAC
>JBGUMP010000053.1:0-3748 GCA_045116875.1 Elusimicrobiaceae bacterium
CTACAATTCCCACGCTTAAGTCGGAGGATATCAGCACATTGTCTTCATTTTTCTCTCGAATTTTGCCGATGTCTGTAACGGCTGAAAATTCAATATCAAAAGTTTCCATGGGTTTTAATCCTCACCTAATAATAATGAGCCGGCGCAGAAACTGACACTTAGCAGTATCAGTAAAATCATCATAAATGTATAGGCCCCGTTGTCTTGAGCGTCTCGGTTAAAGTTTTCAATGGGTAACGTTAGCACATAGGACCAAATAGTAAAATTCAATTTGCTCTCTCCCCCGTTAAAATTGTTATTTAATAGACGAATAAACAAAGCAGAATTCTCCTCATTAAATTTATCGGGGGCAATTCTTGTCAATACGTTTCCAAAAAATTCATTAGAAGTGGCATCATCCATCGTGGAAATGTCCGTGGTTTTGTTGATTTTGGCAAAAATACCACGGGTGGAATTATATCCTAATTCCTCCTCCATTTTGGTAGTAGAAGCCGCGTTATTGAGCGCCTTGGGGTGAACGTTGGCAATAAGGGCTTTTGTGGTCTTTTGGACAGCTTGGGTCGCCCCGGACACCATATATACCCACATTACTGCGCTACTGAGCAACAAGAATACAAGCGGCATTATAACCGCTGTTTTTTCTTGGCGGTTTGCTAAGTAGTAAATGGAGATAATAGCACTCAAAATAGACACCCCAAACAAAATCTTGAAAGAGGGAATATCCGATGCCGGCGCAATAGATAAGTGCGGGGCCAGGTAAGAGAGCGTTAACACGAGGGCTACAAGCGCGCTGGCAAGGATACCTTGCATAACCGTGCGATTATACGTGAAACAGAATGATATGGCCCACAATAATGCCACTGCTAGGTAACATAGATAATATTCCGGGGTGAATATAAACTCCGCAATATGATTGGTATCCAAGAAAGCCACATCTGGGGTAAATAACCCCGCCATAAATGATACCAATGCCAATGCAAATAAGGTCATGGTGGAGCGCGCGTATGCTTTTACGGCTGCTGATGCAAAAGTTAACCCTAGCATGACAACTGCGAGCAATAAAAATAACAACTGGTTGGGTGCATATTGGTCGGCTATAAATGGGCTGGCAAGATTCTCCAGCAGACCATTAGCCGCACTTGCATGAACGGAGCAAATCAATCCAAACTTGTGGAATACATAAGCCACTGCTACGGAAAATATAGCAAAAATTGGAAATTTAAGTAATACATCGGATACCAATTTAACCGTTTGGCGCTCTTTTTCTCGAATTTGTTGTTGTGCAAAGCTGGGTGCTGGATTATATACATCTATTTTTTTTGCTTGGCTGGCATCCAGCAAATCCGGTTTGGGGTCTTCCTTATGACGGGAAGCGTTTGCATCAGTAACATTTGGTAGCGTAACGGCCTTATCCACTGAAGGAAGCAAAGACGGCTTTTGAGAAACAGATTGTTTAATCTCTTTTTCTTGTTGGCGGTTGCTGGCTACCTGGCTATTTGAAAATTTTTCATCTTCTACCAATTTTAACCCGCTATTTTCACCCAAATTAATGGAGGATCCCTGTGTAACGTGTAGTTGGTCTTCCGCACGCATCTTTTGGAAATATACATAGGTTTCTTTGGCAGTTTGAAAGCGGTCTTCCGGCCTTTTGCTCATCAGCTTTTGTACGGCGGCTACCAGCCAAGCCGGTAAATTAGGGCGCACTTGAGCCGGGTTGGGAACGGGATCATTGATGTGCTTTTGGATAATATCAATGGTGTTTTTCCCGTTATAAGGGAATTTGCCCGTCAGCACATAATACAGACTTGCACCTACGGAGTACAAGTCGGCACGGGTATCTAAATCTCGCCCCAGAGCTTGTTCCGGCGCAATAAAGTAGGCAGTTCCTGCCAGCTCGGTTGTTTTGGTGGAGCGTTTGTCTTTATCAATTTTTTTAGCGATACCAAAATCTACAATTTTAGGTTGCAATTGCGCATTAATTAAAATATTGGAAGGTTTAATATCTCGGTGGATGATACCTTTACTATGGGCAGCGTCCAACCCCAATAATACACCTTCAAACAAATCCAAGACGGTGTTTACAGGTAAGGTCCTGTAACGTTTGACCAATTGGGAAAGCGTTTGCCCTTCAATAAAGGCCATCACAATAAAGTAGTACCCTTTTTCTTTCCCTACGTTATATACTTGTACAATGTTTGGGTGTTCCAATTCTGCAATGGCGCGGGCTTCCGTTAAAAACAGTTCAACGGCTTTTTTATCATTTGTTAAGGCGGGACTCAAAATTTTAACACACACAATGCGGTCTAATGCTTTGTGGCGGGCTTTATAAATTGCGCCCATTCCTCCAGAGGCTACTTTTTGAAGAATTTCACATCCGGAGATTTCTTGACCTACTAACGAAGTTTGTGGTTGCTCTGCCATAACGTTTCCCTTTTTATAACTTGATTTTACGCCAAACAAACATTAAAATATAACTACAGGTATCATACCATATTTTAAGAGCGAACACAGCGAAATTTGATAGGAGTGAATTTTATGTTGGAAAGTAGCTTTATGTTATTGCGCGAAATTGGGGTGCTAGTATTGAGCGATACCGAAGAAGTGCATTTTTCCATCGATGCCTATCGCGGGTATCGTTACGTATCCGTGAGACGATTCCTGCGTACTGAAAATTTTGCCGGCCCTACACGAGACGGAGTTACCTTCACCCCGGAAATGATTCGTGCTTTTGTGCCGGTGCTTAATCAATTACCGGCGGATATACATCAGTTAAAATTGGGGCCAATTGCTAAACTGGCCAAGCGCCCCGGTATTTGTATTGTAGCTACAGTGGCGGACTTCCGCGCCGAACATGGCCTGGATTTGCGCCAATGGGAACAAGATAAGGGATTTACCAAGAAAGGAATTTGGCTCCCACTTAGCAAGTGGACTGAAATCCGTCAATTATTTGCCGCTGCCCTTGCGGCCATTGATGAAGTACCTGATGTGGATTTTTGACATTTCTCCAGAATGATTACATATAAGGAAGCCCTAGGAAATTTCCTAGGGCTTCTTTATAAACTTTTCATACGGATTACATTTTTAGCATTTCTTTTGCATTTTCAAATACTGTTTGCGGTAAAATATCGCGCATACATTTAAAATGTTTCAGCGGACAATGTTTTCCCCCATGCAGGGCACACGGGCGGCATGCCAAGTCCTTTACTTCCAACACACGGTGTCCTTCCCCATACGGAAAGAACCCCAGCTCGCGCGTGGTGGGGCCGAAGATTGCTAAGGTGGGTACATCAAACGCTGTGGCAATGTGCATAGGACCGGAGTCGTTTGTAATGAACAGTGAAAAGTGTTTCATTAAGGCCATCAAATCCGCCAAGCTGGTTTTTCCGCATAAGCTGGCGGCATGCCCTTTGGATAGTTGGCAGATTTTTTCGCCTAAATCCGCGTCCTTTTTTCCGCCGCCTACCAACACAACCTGTACCCCCAATTCCGTTTGCAATTTGGAAATGAGTTCTACAAAATATTCCATGGGCCAACATTTGGTGGGCCAAGCGCTTCCGGCATGGATGCCTACTAATTTCTTGCCTTCTAAATTGAAGTCCTTAAGTAAACGTTCTACGTTTTCTTCAGCGGATGGCGTAAAGGACATGGAAAGTTTTTCGGCTGCAAATTTTTCTTTTGCAATACCTTGTAGCAAAGACAGGTTCCGCTCCGCATCATGGATCATCCAGTTAAAGGGCACGGTCTTAGT
>JBGUMP010000054.1:0-11004 GCA_045116875.1 Elusimicrobiaceae bacterium
CAATTTGAGCAAGCGATAATTCCGAAAAGGCCCTCTGCCAAAATACACTTAACAGCAGTATTCGCATAGCAAAGAATAACAGCAGAAATACAACCAGAGAAATTAGCATACTCCGGACACGAAAATCTTTTCTAATTTTCCAGCACGTAAACAAGAAACCTAACAATAAAATAATCGCTAAAAATTTATCTGTAAAAAAAGCAACCCATGTAATCGATTCCATTCGATTCCTCTTTATTGAAAATTATAGTATAAGCAGTAGCACATAAAATCTAAATATTATGATTTCAAGTACAACTCCAATTATACGCATAGTATATCAAACTTTAAACTATCTCTTGGGAAAATATTGTTTGGTATAAATGATAAAATATAGGTATATGACGTTACGTCCGCCTCGTATTTCCAAAAAATGGATGATTTTTACAGTAACCGCGAATGGAACATTTATGTCCACCCTATCAGCGGGCATTGTAAATATTGCATTACCTACCATGTCGGCCGAATTTGGCGTTTCACTGGAAAGCATACAATTGGTTGTCAGTTTTTATTTATTGGTTTTAACCTGCTTACTGCCGGTATTTGGCAAATTAAGCGATATGTACAGCCGCAAATGGATGTATTTGGGGGGATTTATTACCTTTGGGGTTGGGGCATTGTTTGGGGCGCTTTCTAATTCTTTACCTATGATGTTATTGGCACGCGGTATACAGGGAATTGGTTCATCGGCTATGATGGCCACTTCACAAGCACTTATTGCACAAATTTTTCATGGCCCTTCCCGCGGCAAAGCATTCGGTGCTATCGGGGCGGTAGTTGCCGGAGGGTCATTAGCAGGGCCAGCCATTGGCGGGGCACTGATTCAGGCGTGGGGGTGGAAATCCGTCTTTTGGATTTGCATTCCAATTGCTATTTTGGGAGTATGGCGCGGGATTTATTTAATTCCCCGTTTTAATGCCCACAAACGGGTCAAAATGGACTGGCCCGGTGCCGCCCTTTATACCGTTACCAGCTTTATTTTTCTCTATGCGCTCAATACGGCGGCAGATAAAGGATGGGGCAGTCATTTTATTTTAATTTCTTTTGGCATTTCTCTTGTGTTATTGTTAGTATTTATAAAACGTGTTCAAAAAGCCAAACATCCGTTTTTAGAGCTATCTATCTTTCAAAATAAAACGATT
Organism: Elusimicrobiaceae bacterium; assembly: GCA_045116875.1. Classification (GTDB taxonomy): domain Bacteria; phylum Elusimicrobiota; class Elusimicrobia; order Elusimicrobiales; family Elusimicrobiaceae; genus Avelusimicrobium. The sequence continues at coordinate 1,182 of JBGUMP010000054.1, forward strand.
TCATATGGTTGTATAGTAGCGATGCTTGGTTACACCGCCCTGTTTACCAACTCCGTATTACTACCCTTCTATTTAACCGATATCATGCACTTAGACCCCATCAAAATCGGCCTACTCATTATGCCTTTCCCGGTAACATTGGCCATTGCCTCCGCTGTTTCGGGCACACTAAATGCCAAATGGCCCGCACGCGTCCTTACCACAGCCGGATTTGGGTTACTTGTCATTGCCACCCTTATGTTTGCCTTTATTGGGAACTCCCCCAGCGTTTCGTTTATTGTATTGGCACAACTTATTATGGGGGCAGGGAGTGGAACCTTTCAAGTACCCAATAATAATACAGTGGTCAGCGCGGCCCCCAAAGGCAAATTAGGGGTAGTTGCCAGCATGAATGCGTTATGCCGCAATGTGGGTATGATTCTGGGGATTGCCTTGTCTGTGGCTATTTTTGCTTGGATGCAAACATGGTGTAGTACACACGGTCAATCCACGGAACAATCTTTCCTCCATGGTTACCAGGCCGCTTTACTATTTGGAACCCTGTGCTCGGTAGCGGGGGGAATTTTGTCAGCCAAGCGATAATTCTCATTCTCCCAAATAGCTGAGTTTTCATAATATGCCTAAAATTCTTGTTTACGATCCTAAGGATAAAAAACTTTCTTAACAGCTTGTCCCATACAAATGGAACCTCGCACCTGGCACGGGATTTTCTATAGAAAAAAAATCCCTGGGGCTTCCCAGGGATTAATAAACTGCCTGCAGCAACTTAATAATTTTCTGGATGAATCATAAAGTATGCTTGCGGGTGGGCGCATACTGGGCAAATTTCCGGGGCTTTTTCGCCAATGCAAACATGTCCGCAGTTGGCGCATTCCCACATCACGATACCAGCTTTTTTGAACACTTCTTTTGCCTCTACATTGTGCAAAAGCTTACGATAGCGTTCTTCGTGCATTTTCTCAATCTTACCCACTGCTTCAAACAAGAAGGCCAATTTATCAAAACCTTCTTCTTTGGCGGTTTTGGCAAAACCGGCATACATATCGGTCCATTCGTAATTTTCACCTTGGGCCGCATCGAGCAAGTTGGCGGTGGTGTTGGGAATTTCACCGTTATGCAAATATTTGAACCATAATTTGGCGTGTTCTTTTTCGTTGTTGGCGGTTTCTTCGAAGATTTTAGCAATTTGTACAAACCCTTCTTTTTTAGCTTTAGAAGCGTAGTACGTATATTTGTTGCGTGCTTGGGATTCACCCGCAAACGCAGTCCATAAGTTTTGTTCTGTTTTTGAGCCTTTTAATTCCATATATGTCTCCTATACAAATTCTTCCCGTTATCCACGGGTACAATTTTTGCAAATTCCTTTGAATTGTACATTGATTTGCTTAATTTCACCCGCACTTTGCGCAGAGAGCGGCCATGTAATTTCTTCGTGCTCTTGCGGGAACACATCATATACTTCCCCGCATTTTGTGCATACAAAATGGCAGTGGGGGCGCAAATCGCCATCAAAGCGTGCTTTGGAAGATAACCCCACCCGGTGCAATAGACCCATTTCTTCCAGTGAAGATAAGGTGCGATAGACCGTATCCAATGAAACATTGGGCAAACTTTCACGCACTTGTTGAAAAACCACCTCGGCACTAGGATGCTGGTTAGAACGGGCTACCGCGCGGAAAATTTCCTGGCGTTGGCGCGTGACACGCAACCCCAGCTCTTTACAGCGGGTTTCAAAATAATCCAAGCGCATTTGCACGTCGGCCGGTTCAGATAGGGTCAATAACATTTTTAGTAATTATTCCTAATAAACTAATCAGTAGTATAGCATATTTTTCAAATTTACAAACACTTTTTTTGCTATCCTTTATTTATGCCAACTTACCATACTATTATTATCGGTGCCGGTGCCAGCGGGCTCTTCTGCGCAGGCAGTTTTAATGCACCTAAAATTATTTTAGAACATAACAAAGTGCCCGGCGTAAAAGTCGGCGTGAGTGGTGGAGGAAAATGTAATTTTTCCAACCGTATAATTACCGCTGCCGATTATGTAAGCACTCGCAAACATTTCTGCAAAAGTGCATTATCCGCCTTTACACCCCGTCATTTTACAGCGTTATTGGAACAACATCACATTGAATACGAAGAACGCACAAATGGGCAACTGTTTGCCAAAAATGCACGCGACATCGTACGTTTTTTGGTAAACCGTGCCAAAGCCGCCCATACCGATTTTGCCTTAAACACCCAAGCGCTAGACGTATTAAAAACAGATGACGGATTTACGGTGCACACCTCCGCCGGTACTCTGCAAGCCCGGCACCTGGTGCTAGCCACGGGGGGACTTTCTTACCCGGATCTGGGGGCCAGTTCTTGGGCCATTCAGCTGGCGCGCAAATGGGCATTACCCATTGTAGAACAGCGGCCTGCACTCTGCAGTCTGTTGTTTCCCAAAGAGCTACGCGATATCTGCCCGCTCCTTGCCGGAAACAGCACCCGCGCCACCGTAAAAACCGGCAAACATTCATTTACGGATCAATTGCTTTTTACGCACCAGGGTATCAGCGGTCCGGCCGTGTTACCCATTTCCTTATATTGGAATGAACAGAACCCGGTAACGGTAAATTTTCTGCCGGGCACAGATTTGCCACAATTGCTGGCAGTACACAAACAAAGCAATCAAAAGCTGTCCGCTTTTATCCCTCTACCGGGGCATATGGCTCAAACCTTGCTAGGCCCGCTTGACCAACCGCTGGCTAATATTTCAAAGGGCATCTTGCGGGCCGCGTTAGAACGCCTCAGCGCGTTTACGTTTATTCCGCCACAAACAGCCGGATATACCAAAGCGGAAGTTACACGGGGAGGCATCGACACCCAAGCGCTTAGCCCAGTTACTTTTGAAGTAAAGCAAATTCCCGGCTTGTACATTATCGGGGAACTGCTGGATGTAACCGGCCGATTGGGAGGATTTAACCTTCATTGGGCTTGGGCTAGCGCTATGGCTGCGGCCACCCATTTGTCCAAAAAAATTTAATACAACGCCCAAGTATTTGTTATATAATAAAAAGGACGTCATTTATAAAGGGGTTATGACTATGGATATTACCGCCAAAAATTATAATTTACTACGTTTATGGATTGAAAGCTTTGTAACTACCAACAAATGCACCGGACAATATATCAAGGTAGGGCTTTGCTTGTTGGTGTTGTTTGTCGCCATTATGGCTGTAGTGGGGATTGGCCTGAACAGTTTATCGGTTGTGCAAAACTTTAGCATTGGCTCCTTTCAACAAATTCTAAAATCCGGTGCATTTGCACTGTCCTTAGCGGGAGGATTATTCATCAACATTTTTTCATTATTTGCCTGGACTATACAGTGGCAAATTGCAGCGGCTCATTTGCAACAACGTAAGCGGCCCCTAGTAGAAGTGTTCTCCGCGGCAGTATGGCCTACACTCTGCATGATTGCAGTGTTTGCGCTATTTTGGATTCCCTTGCTGGTACTGGGATTTTTTACTTCGGCACTTGTCATGCTATCTCCCATACTGTACTTACTAATCATGCTGCTAATTGCACTATTTGCCGTACGGTTATGCTATGTAGCGCCTGCTGTTATGGTAGACCACAAAGGCCCTATTGAAGCCATTATACATAGCTGGAATTTGACTAGCGGAACAGACTATCTTGATGCGTTGGGAATGGGTGTGATTTCTTTCTTATCCACTCTGTTCATTGAAGTCCTTCTTATTCTGTTAATTTATGCCGCTTATGTAGGGATTCCACTCTACTTCCCCAACAGTTTTAACTTGGCACATCCTTCCCTAATATGGTGGTTGATAGCACTTGTAATTGGGGTATTAACTGTATTTTATTTTGTGTCAATCTGGAATTACCCACTACACGTATATCTTAACCGCAATGCCATGCAAACGGGGCCCGCCCCTGCCGAAAAAAGCGATGAGATTTTTATCCCATTACCAGAACTGGACAACCCGGCCCCGGCAAACGTCCAACCTACGTTGCAACCAGAAGCTTCTACTCAGCAAGCGGCCGTGGTGCAACATGCGGATCCCAATCAATCCCAAAAAATGGAGACGTTGGATATGTCGTCCCTGGGCATTAAAAACACTTCTGTAAACATGACGGAAACCGATACTCATGCAATTGACCAACATTTAAATCAGGTATATACTCAAAAACCGGAAGAGGTCATACAACAAGCGGAAGAAGACCGCATGCCAACTATTGTATTTGATGATGACTTAGCCAAACAGTTGGAAAAAGATGTGCATAATGTACAAGAACCACCCAAGCCCAATACAAACCCGGGGGATGATTCTGTACATTTGTCCAAATAGAGGATTACAATGTCACAACAAAACCCAATTGCCGTTTTAAATGATGTGAAAACATTTTTTACAATGACAAAAGCCATTGTAAAAGGAAATTACAAAATGCCCTGGAAAACCTTTTTCTGGGCGGCGCTATGCGCGGTATATTTTTTGTCTCCGGTGGATGTGCTGCCGGATATTTTGCCTGTTTTAGGATTTGCCGATGATGGAGCATTTATCGTATTTGTGTTGCTTTTAATCCACCAGGATTTAAATACATTCCGCCAGGTTCAGCAACAGCAAGACAACGTGATTGAAGCGGAAGTTGTCGATGAGGAAAAGCCAAAAAAATGATCAAAAAAATTGTAAAGTTTTTATTTGTTTTATGCGTTGTATGCGCCGTGTTAGTTACAGCGGCTTTTTTTACACTAAAAAAAATGTATCCGCCCGCCAAACTAAAGGTCATGGTGCAAAACTACGTATCCCAGAATTTGCACCGTGAATTAACTTTTGATTCCATTTCATTTACCTGGATTGGTTTTACACTAACAAACGTAGCTTTATCGGAAGAAAGCACGTTTCAAGAAGGAACCTTTATCCAAGCAAAAACTCTTACAGCCCATGTAGCCGTCAAACCGTTACTCCGCAAACGTGTGGAAATTACTACCATTCAGGCCGACCAATTACAGGTAAATTTAGTGGCTAAACAAGATGGTACGTTCAATTTCAGCTCGCTTTTTTCAAATGAACCGGCTACCACAGCATCTACCGCGAAAGAAGCACCTTCTAATTCTTCCTCATCCAAGGAAGAAAACCCCTTGGTAATAACGGCGCAAGCCATCGATTTAACAACCTGTGATTTAGTATACCGCGACGATTCAACCGGCTTGCGTACAGCTCTGGAACATTTAAATATCCATATGGCTGATGTGCGCGCCAACCAACCGTTTGAAACCCGCATTGATTTTACTACAGACGTATCCGGTATTAACCAACCCACCGTAAGCGTGCCGGTTTCGTTACAATTTACCACCTTTCTAGCCAATATGGACTTGGCACAAGCTTATGCAACAATCTCACAGGCCACCGCCCGTTATAAAACTATCCAATTTGACTTACAAGGGGATGTGCGTAATTTTCAGGACCCGCAAGTTGATTTAACTGGTGTTTTGACGGGAATTACCAACACGGTGCTGGCAGACGTGGCCCCCGGCCTACCCAATTTTACCTTGCCTGCTATTAACATAACACTGCAAGCCAAGGCCGATATGCAAACTAAACGTGCCGATATCCGGCAAGCTAAATTGTCCGTGCAAGACAGTTCCCTTACCGCCCAAGGAACGTTTGCTTGGAATACACCCACGCCTACTTATCAGTTAGGGGGCTCCCTGACAGCGGTAATCGATCAACTTATGCAAATGACCGACACGCTGGATAATTTTAAACCTACCGGCACAATTATCGCAAAATTACAAGCCACTGACAAAAAAAATCACACGGATGTACGAGGGAGCGTCACACTTAACAACGCAAGTTTTCTCTACACGCCGTTTACATTAACCGAATTAAACGGAACAGTCCTATTGGGCTCCCTATCCGATATTTCTTCGCCTAAACTTACCGGGAGATTAAATGGGGAAGCATTCACGGGTTCCTTCTCGTACAAAGAATTAGCCAATGCGGTAAATTTAGTGCTTAATATTAATTTAGACAAACTGATACTCACCCAGTTTGCTGCCGACACTTCCGCTGAAACGGAAGCCGACACATCCCAAACCGCTACTGCTACAAATAATAACACGACCGAAAATTCATCACTACCGATGAACTTGCAAGCTAATGTAACGTTGGGGGGAATTGAAATTCCGTACTTCCAAGCACAGGGGTTAACTCTGTCGGCAAATTTGATGCAACTGACTGACACCATGCAACAAGCAAATGGAACCCTCCATTTTAATTTTCAGCCCGGCAAAATTACTAACTTAGACCATTTTATAAAGGAAAATAAAATTGCTAAAGTATTACTACTACCTGTAAGTATTATTAAAACGGTATCCGGCATGTTAAAGGTTGATCTATTTCCCGCTACCGGCAACCCACAGGGAACAACCATATCCTTCACCGAAGGGGCCGGAGACTACACTTTCACCGATGGGGTAATGAACATTGACCGGACCGTCTTTAATTCCTCCGTAACCCAAATTTCAGCAACCGGTACGGCTAACTTTAAAACGGATGCGCTGGACATGAAAGCCAAGGCCACCTTGCTGACTGAAGTAGCCCCCGTAGCCTTTAAAATTACGGGTACCTTGAGCAACCCTAAGGGGAAATTGGACGTGGTAAATACGGTCACTTCCGTAGTGGGGGGACTATTAAACGGAATGGCTGCCAACTCTGCCGCCAATGGGGCGGAGTCCCTTACCAAGGATACTGCCAACCTAGCTACCGATGTAGTCAAAGATACGGTAAATACCGCGACGCAAGCCGTCAAAGATATTGGTAGTTTATTTAAAAAGAAAAATACGCAAGAGCCGGCAACTTCCTCAAAAAGCCAAGAATAAGCCAATAGATAAGCCAGATGTGATTACTTAAACGACATCAAGAAATAAACAAGCATAAAGAACCCGTCCTTTAAGGACGGGTTCTTACTAAATTATCTAATTAGTAGCAGTTGTAATTACATTCTCAGAAGTCCCAATGCTTTTCCAAGTAGCAAGATTGTTAGAGGTTTCACCTTTCTGAAAGTGGAATTTGCCGCCGCTCCATACGGCATTCAGTTCTTCTTTAATGTCTGCCGCCTTTGTATGCGTTTTCTTATTAATAATTACTTTGGTGGCGCTTAATTTGACATTATAAGGGTCTGTTAGCGCAGGGTCAATTGTCACCATCCCGGCTATTAGATTCCCCACCACAACAGTGCCGTTGGGATGAATTTTTAGCGTATCAACATACCAGCGTTTGTCCGCTCCTCCCGAAAGGGACGTATCGTCTTCCATTGAAAGTGTATTTACATCTATCGGGTTCCCTTGAATATTAATAGTCCCGCTTCCAGAACTCCCATTCGAGTTATCGGTTACGTACCCGGCATTGAGCGCGGCCTTCTCCGGGATATTGGTAGTATGCAATTTATCTTTGGTTTCAATTTCGCGGAAGGAAGCCGTCGGATACTCCGTCGAAGCAATGGTGGTAACAAATGTAAATACTTCGGCCATACCATACAATGGCGCCCCTATCAACAATGCACATAAAGCCCATTTCATATATTTCATAAAATTCATTCCTCGTTTGAAATGTTATACTATTCAAAGTATATCTAAAAAACGTTGGAAAAACAAGGCCCAACTTGTAAAATTTTCCGCGCACTGCGCACAATATCATATAATAGGGTATATGGGTTTATGTTTACTGTGTCTTACTAATTTGGCTTTTCCGTTTGTGACGATAGGGGTGTTTTTGTCATTTTTATTCTCCGGAAGGCGCCGCTTACTTACTCATTTGCAAGTTGAATTACGCGAACGTTTCGGTCTGGAAAAACAGGGAACCTTGCCGCAAAATGCCGTCTGGTTGCACTGTGCCAGTGTGGGGGAAGTGAACTCCATCAAAACACTTATTACCGCGCTTAAAGCATATTATAAGCGGGATATTTTGGTAACAACTTCCACCCAAGCCGGCAAAGAGGCCGCCCTCAAAAACCCCGACATTACCTGCGCCGTGTTGGTACCGCTGGATTTCTATCCGGCCTGCAAACGTTTTATCCAGTTGGCAAAACCGCACCGCTTATTTATTGTGGAACGTGAAATTTGGCCTAATTTGATGTGGGCCGCCCATCAAGCGCAAGTTCCCTATGCGTTGGTAAATGGACGCATCAGCAAAAAATCAACCCGTGCTTATTGTTTAGTACGTCCTTTGTTCAAAATGATCTTCGCCCCTTTGGCATTTGCGGCATTGCAGAGCAAAGAAGCTGCTAAACGTTACGAAAAATTAGGTGTAGATCCACAAAAAATACACATCTGCGGAAATGTAAAATACGATACCCTTTCCGATCAGCCCGCCAAATTGCCCCAAGTACAAGAGTTGCTTAGCCAGCTGGGGTGGATTGGAAAACAAATTTTTGTATTAGGTAGCACCCACCCTGCCGAAGAAGTATTATTATTGCGTGCCGCGCCGGACATTCTTAAAACGGGGGCCAAAATTATTTTTGCCCCGCGGCACCTGGAACGCAAGCCCGAAATCGAACAGGCCCTACGCCAAAGTGGCCTTCACTATGCGTTGGCCAGTCAGGAGTCTTTTGATAAAAATATTGATGTTTTATGCGTGGATGTTATGGGCCTTTTACAATCCCTCTATGCTTATGCCACACTTACGTTTGTGGGGGGATCGATTGCTCCCCGCGGTGCCCATAATTTGTTAGAGCCCGCCATTTTAGGCAAAACCGTTTTGTTTGGTAAACATTTCTATAACACGCCGGATACTGCACGTGCCCTGCTGGAACGCGGTGGTGCCGTGTTGGTAAACGAAACAAATTTTAAAGATACGGTTGTGCGCTTACTGGCCGACCCAGAACAATTGGATAATATGAACCAGAAAGCCCGCCAAACCGCTTTAAGTTTTAAAGGAGCAACAAATACAATTAGGGGAGTAGTAGAGCAATATGAACACAGAAAAACAGCCTAATATTTTAGTGGTACGGTTTTCGTCATTAGGGGATATTGTACTTTCATCACCTGTCTATAAAAACATCAAGACAGCTTGGCCCAATGCGCGCATCACGTTACTGGTGAAGCCCGCATTCTCCCAAGTATTAGCCGGGCACCCGGATATTGATGAAATTCTAATAGCTAAACCCACCTTGTGGGGCGTTGTACGCCAGGTACGTGCCGGGCACTATACCCACTATTTGGATTTGCACGCCACTTTTAAAAGCATGCTCGTGGGGTGGTTAAGTCACATCCCCAACCGTGCCCGCTACGATAAAAATGCCATTGCACGGCGTATATTTGTGAAATTTCATAAAAGCTCCCCCGTGTTGGAAAAACATACACTGGACAAATATTTGGCGGCTTTAAAAATTTGGAATATCCCGGTGAAATATAAGGAACCCAAACTGGGGGATTGGGCCTATCGACACACCGAAACAGCCGGAAAAAAGATTAATAAAATCGGTATTTTTCAAACGTCTTTTATCGGGGACAGCGTGTTAACTACGCCCTTAATCCAAAAAACTAAAAAGTTATTCCCGGATACAAAAATCGTTGTGATTACCCGTCCGCAAACTGAAGATATTTTTAAACCACTCCCTGAGGTCAGCGAAGTCATTTTGAATGACAAACGCGGTTGGAACAAAATTGCCGGGGTGTGGAAAACTGCCAAGGCAATTAAAAAATCCGGCATTGATATTTTGCTGGTGCCGCACCGCAGTTTCCGCAGTGCACTTATTGCTTGGCTGTCCCGCGTGCCGATACGCATTGGGTTTACTTCCAGCGAAGGGTGGTTCC
>JBGUMP010000055.1:0-12824 GCA_045116875.1 Elusimicrobiaceae bacterium
TTCGGGCTGAAGTGGCTGAAATAAGTAGCCGAAAGGCAAATTATGAAAAACAGATTGCTGCCAAACGTAAGGAAGTTGCCCAAATACGACAAGAAGTTGACAACTTGCGTAAGCAAAGAGAAGACTGTAGAAAATACCATAACACCTCTATTGAGTTAAGTGCCCAGCAGTTACGCCGGGCGCAGCAAGAAGAGAAAGAGTGTAATGAAAGACGTATCAGAAATGCACAACAAGTAGTTGCGTTGGAAGCGCGTGCGGATGTGTTGGAGTACGAAATTAAAAAGCTGAGCCAAAAGCCCGCCGTGGCCGGTTTTCTGAAAAAATATGGGTATGACTCTTTAGAACAGCTTGAAAAGGACGCAACGGACTTTGCCCAAAAACGCCGCTTGATGGCTCGTGCAATAGCGAATAAGAATTGGGCGGGTATATTTGAAAAATTTAAGAGTGAAGAAACATTCTTCGAAAGCGGTGACTCACATGTTATTGAGCGGATCAATACTAAAGGTAGTAATTGGACTAAGGCATTTTATGTAGAATGGACATTGAAATTCTTGAGAACTTATAAAAAGGATCCGTCTAAAGCATCTTGGAGTGAGTTAAACAAATTTAATAGTCCCATTTCTACAGAGAGAGTAAGCCCCATTCTGATCTATGTGTGGAAGAATGGACTCAAAAAAGCCAAAGCTGATTTTTACTTAGTAGAGCAAGATCTGTACTGGGATGAGAATCGAACAATTCCAGAGCTAACGAAAACTCGTGCAGTTGCAGATATATTTAATGCCTGCGTAAAGATGAATTCATGGTGCGCGGAATCGGTGTTGGACAAATATGCACGGCATTGTTCCCTCTCCGCAAATCAAATAAAAGAAGTACTTGACATGGTAAGAAAAGAATACATGGGTACCCCGATTGAAAAAAATATACACTTACTACAACGTGTCTTGCTTTTACGTAAGCCGAATAATATTGATACAAACAAGTGGCTGTGGGCTAGTGAGAAAGACATGAGAGAAACGCTGGAGTTGGTTGGCTACGGCGGTCCGTATTCCAAAGAAGAAATAAATCTCGTTAGAGAATATGTCGAATTCCAGCGGGACTTTGGACCAAATTATAGATTGGAGTATGTTGCCAGGAAACTTGGATATCTTCCGTCGGTGACGGATGAGGTTACAGAAGCGCTCAAAAAATGGGGGGAGAACGTGCAAAATAAGGCCAAAAATGGTGTGAATAAATTAAGAGGAAAGTAAAATTTCCTGTGTTTTGGGTAAATCCCCGGCTTTAGACCGGGGATTTGTTTGGGTACATTTATAGTATATCATTGTGTACTTGATACGGAATCTGGCAAGTGCGTCATAGAACAACAGGGTGCGTTGAAGATCCTGAATCAAGTTCAGGATGACCCTTTTTCAAGCAAAGCAGTTTGCTTGCCCAGGGCAAATAAAAACCCCAACTATACATTGGGGTCTAAATGGCTCGCGGACTCGCCTTCCGGTAAAATTCCTGACGGAATTTTCCTGCAGGCCGGGCTCGCGGTACTCGCCTTTGCCTTTGGCAAAACTCGTACAACGCTGCGCCTTTCTCGTCCTTACGCAAGCAAAGCAGTTTGCTTGCTCAGGGCAAATAAAAACCCCAACTATACATTGGGGTCTAAATGGCTCGCCCTGAAGGACTCGAACCTTCAACCTACCGGTTAACAGCCGGTCGCTCCACCATTGAGCTAAGGGCGAATAAATCTTCCTTACAGAAATTATTATAGTAAATAAAAATTTGTTTGTAAATATTTTTTTAAAGTTACTTGTTATATTGCCCTAAAAGTTGAACAACCGCCTGGTTGTTTTGAGTTTTGGCATAATAAAGCGGCGTATGATGATACACATCTTCTACCTGCATGTCTGCCCCGCGCTTAAGCATATATTCCAGCAAATCCAGGCGTTCTTTTTCGGTAGGATATGGTTGCGTAAGCACCATGGTCAATGCGGTAGAACCCAGGTTTGTCTGTGTGTTAATCTCGGCACCTTGCGCAATGAGCCACTTGGCGGCTTTAGCTTGGCCATCGCGCGCGGCTATAAATAAAGCGGTCCAGTGGTTGGGCGTAACGGCATTGATATCCATCCCTTGATCTATTAAAAATTCCAGTGTATCCGTATCCCCAGCGGATGCCGCCGCATGTAAAGCATTAAACGTTTGGCGGGAGTATTGGCGTTGCGGGTCTTCAAAAGTCAGTTGGTGGAATAAACGGGCCCCTTGCTCCAATGTGTTTTTGACTTCAATCAAATCGCCATAGTAGGCGGCAGTTACCAGTTTTTCGCCCAAATCGTTAAGGTGCTGATGCCGGTGCGAAAGGTATAAGCAGAAGCTTGCTATCATAAGTACGATGATGATATATTTTCTCATATCAATTCCCAAGTAATAAGTTATAATAAATTATATGAAAAAATTAATATCTTGGTTGGATCCACATAAGCAAAGCTGTCTATTTTTTGATTGGCACTTTTCTACCGTGTTTGTGCTGGGGCTGGTGGCTGTGCTGCTGACGGTATTTTGGAACCGGGCCTTGCCGGACGCTATTTTTAGTAATTCCTTTGTATACCTGCCCAATTATCTTACACATGAAATGGCGGGACACAATTTTGTAGGAGCAATCTTTTTGCGCGCGTTGTATTCTACAGCCCCTCAGCTTGGGCGTTGGTTACATATTCTTGCCGGCAGTGGAGTGGAAACTTTGGTTCCTTTTTGTCTGTTGGTTGGCGCGCTTCGGTTGCGCGGCGGACGGTGGTTTCTTCCCCCGATATTATATTGGTTTTCAACCGCCATGTATAGTGCCGGTAGATATGCTGCCGATGCGCGGGCTTGTTCACTGCCGTTGACTTCTTCCGACATGGTTACCAATTACAAACCCGGTGAAATATGTGGAGATTGGCGCCATATTTTAGAACCTATCGGGTTACTGAATTTTGATCAAGTCATCGCCCATATATTTATTTTTATAGGGTGCGTGGCATTTGTGATTGCGGTGTATAGCGTGTGGTATTATTGGACCCATGCCGAACAGAATTTTCAGCAACACCGCCCTATTGTGCGGACCCCTATAGACGATTGGGTACCGCCAGGCGAGCAAATTCCCCAGCAGAGTAATCCGCCAGACAAGCAAACTCCCCAGCAGAGCAACCCACCGGGGAGTAGAAACTATTAGTTTTGTAGGAAGTATTGATTAGCGTCTGTGCCCGGGTCTGTGGGGCGGATGATGTGGCTCTGCGTGTGTACGCCCCGGGTATCTTCGGCCGGAAACGATTGGACCAAAAGGCCGCGGATGCGGGTGGGGGGATACAAAAACAGGCCGAGGGTGGCTTTCTACCACGACCGTTGGAACCAGGGCTTCTGTATAAATATCCCCGCGCGGTGTAATAGTGGCGGTGCATCCCCCAACTAGGGCGGTGACGGCCAAAAGAGTAAGAATTTTCAGTTTCATAGTTGTGCCCTCCTGCAACTAAAACACCCAGCCCCGCTGTTTTATTGCATCCTAAGACCTCCAACTTTTTATATATAATATACTTATGTACATCAAATTACGTAATGCACTGGATAAAATCAAAGAGATTATTCATATTTCTTTGCGCAAGTATGCTGTGTTTTTGCTGCACCTTACCCCGCACCAAAACGTAGCCCAAACGGTGCTATTATATACTGTTTTGGGGTGGATTGTTCTTTCTTTACCGTTTATGACGCGGGGGGGAGTGGGGTTTTTAGATAATTTGTTTACCTCGGCCGCGGCGGTTTCTACCGCGGGCTTGCAAACCGTAAATTTTGCGGATTCATACACTTTTTTAGGCAAGTTGGTGGTGCTGGTACTCATTCAAATCGGCGGTGTGGGATACATGACGTTTTCGTCATTCGTGTTTTTGTCTTTATCGCAAAAGCACCGTTTGCGCAAAAGCCAGGAGCATGCCTTATCTGCAGAAGTTAAATTGCCCAATACACTTAAATTGTCCGATTTCTTATGGTCGGCGTTGGTATTTACTGCTATTGCGGAAAGTATCGGGACGGTGTTTTTGTTTAACTATTTCCGCCACCACGATTATTCTATTTTGCAAGCGGTGTGGTATAGTATTTTCCATAGTGTAAGCGCGTTTTGTACGGCCGGATATACATTGTGGAACAACAGTTTAGTAAACTTTGCCGATAGTAAAACCATTAATATCGTTATGTCCCTTTTGGCTTTGGCCGGCTCCATGGGCTTTATTGTGGCAACGGATTTGTTCAATTTTGTGCGCCGGAAAACAAAGGAAATTTCGTTTACCACTAAAATTATTGTAGTTACAACGTTATTTTTGCTGGCCTTTGGAACTTTCACCTTGTTTGTGACTACCCCTTCGCTTAGTTTCGCGGAGGCGTTTTTCCAAACGATGGGGGCCTCCACCACGGCCGGGTTTAATACGGCGGATATTAGTAACCTGTCTTCCTGCTCTGTACTGATTTTGATTTTAATTATGAGTATTGGCGGTTCTCCATCGGGCACGGCGGGGGGGATCAAAACCACGGTATTTGCCAGTGTGGTGGCTATTGTGTACAGCCACTTGCGTTTAAATCCGTTAGTGACGTTTCTGTCGCACCGCTTGCCTATTCAACGGTTGTATTCCGCGACTTCCACCGTATTACTTTACATGGTATTTTTGTTCATAAGTGTCTTTTTGCTCACGTGGACGGAAGATTTGCCCTTCCTAAGCTTGCTTTTTGAATCGACTGCGGCCTTAAGTACGGCCGGTTTTTCGATGGATATTACAACACAACTTTCCACTTTGGGCAAGCTAATTATTATTGGAACGATGTTGATTGGCCGTATTGGGGTAGTCACCTTTAGTATGGCTTTGCTTGCTTCGGATGATGAAGATGAAAAACCGAAGGTTGTATCTCAAGAAGATGTGGCCGCATAAGTATGAAATTTTACGTAATTAGTTTAGGATGTCCTAAAAATTTAACCAATAGCGAAGAGTTTTCCGCCCGTTTAATTGCCAATGGGCACAAAATGGTATTCACCCCACAAGAGGCCGATGAAATTATTGTGAATACCTGTGGCTTTATTGCTTCAGCGGTTAAAGAAGCAAAGGAAGAAATAAAGTACGCGCTGGAGTTAAAACAAAAAGGTATTGTAAAAAAAGTAGCGGTGACCGGCTGCTTGGTAGAACGTTTTAAGGAACAGGTAGCTAAGGAATTTCCGCAAATAGATACGGTGTTTTCGATTGCCGCGCAGAATGCTACGGAAAGCGTACTTAAACAAACGGGAACGGTTTTGGAGCCGCTTCCCTCCTCGTTATATTTACCAAAGTACAAAATGAGTCTTACCGCCCCGCATACCGCCTATTTAAAAGTAGCCGATGGTTGTAATAACCGCTGTGCTTATTGTACAATCCCGTTTATTCGCGGTCGCTACCGTTCCAAACCTATGGAGGATGTGGTGCGTGAAGCCAAATTGATGATTGAAAATGGCGTGCAAGAAATTTCTCTAATCGCACAAGATACTACTTCTTACGGGATGGATTTGTACGGAAAACCCAATTTGTTGGGGCTTTTAGAGAAATTGCTCAAATTGAGAGGATTGGGGCGACTACGTATTATGTATGGATATCCGCACCGCGTGACGAAAGAAATTGCACGTTTAATGGCTGGCACGGATAAAATTTTTCACTATATTGATATACCGCTACAACATATTGCTGACCCGGTGCTCAAACGGATGAACCGTCATTGCGATGGAAGTCAGATCCGCCGTACGTTGGATATGCTAAAAACAGAAGTGCCTGATATTTCTTTGCGTACTAATTTTATTGTAGGGTTCCCGCAAGAAACCCAAAAAGATTTTAACGAGCTTAAAAAATTCGTACGTGAGTATGAATTTGATAATATGGGCGTGTTTGAGTATTTCCGTGAAAAGGGCACGGCCGCATATGATATGAAGCAGATTCCCGCGGCTGTAAAACATGAACGTGCGGCAGAATTGGTGGAAGTGCAGAGCCGCGTGATTGATAAAATAAATAAAAGATTGTTGGGTACTACGTTGGAAGCAATTGCGGATGGACCGGATTATGGCCGCACCTATAAGGACGCGCCGGATATTGACGGTAAAGTAACATTTACAAGCCCCGTAAAAGTAGGCCGTATCTTTAAGGCGCGCGTAGTGGATGCCCAAGGGTATGAGCGCGTGTTGAAACCCATTAAATAATTGGATGATAAAAAAATCCCGCTTGGGCTAATGCCTCGGCGGGATTTTTTTACTTCAAACTAAATTATTTCTTTTTAGCTACTTTTTTGGCCGGTTTTTTGGCTACTTTCTTAGTAACTTTTTTGGCCGGTTTTTTTACAGCAGCTTTTTTTACGGCTACTTTTTTGGTAGCTTTTTTAGCACAGGCCTTTTTAGCACAAGCTTTTTTAGCTACTTTTTTTACAGCGGCTTTTTTTACTGCTACTTTTTTGGTGGCTTTTTTAGCGGCCACTTTTTTCACGGTTTTTTTAACAGCCATTTTTAATCTCCTAAGACAACTAGTTTTAACCTCATAAAAATAATAGCACAAATATTTTAAAAATGCAAACTTTTTTCCGTCGGGATTATTTTTTTCGTAAAAAATCAAGTATTATTTTGTTCGCATTTTATAAGTATTTTTTTGTTTTTCTCGACGTGAAAAAAGTAAAATACAAAATTTTATTTTGCTTGACACACTGAAAAAAATAATTTTTAAATTTTTTTAAAAATACTTGACACAAAATTATTTTTTCTGCCTCTTTAGTAATTTTTCTGCTGTTTTAACTTTGGAAAGTATTGCATATTTTAGCTGCGTTTGTTGGGTAAATAATTGTGCAAATTGCGTGAGTTCTTTTTCTTTTCCTTGTTTTAATTCCAATTCAATTTCTTTCAAATGGGTTCGGTGCCTGGCGGCATAAATTGTCACTTGGTCAAGTACTAATTCCAACACGCTAGTTTGATAGCGTAGCAAAAAAACGGTTCGTTTATTACTTAGCGTAAAACGCACGTATAATTCCTGCGTATTTAGAAAAGGCCAGTTGGTTTGTTGGGCCAGCATGCGAAGCGCTTGGGCTCTGGTTTGTACATTGGGCAGGGGCAATGTTTCTTCTTGGCGTACTGCTTTACCGTTTTGAATTTTGGTACGTGTTTTAAAAGTGGCTTCCCATACCCCGTCCGTGTTACGCACCCGCAAAGCAATGCGGTGTTTGGATAAATCTCCATGCGCATTGTCTAAATAAGTGTCGTGGATATGCAAGCTGTCAGCAGTTGTTATTTCGCAAAATTCCTTTAAAAATTTTTTTGCCCGGTTAAATGCGTGGGGGGAATTGGCATCCCATTTGTATTCCATTTCCATGTGTTTCATAACTAAAGTATAATATTTTTAGAGGTAATTTATGAAAAAGTTAAAACAACCCACATCTCTGCAATGTTTTGCTTGCGGTAAAAAAAATCCGTTTGGGCTTAAATTGGAATGGTTTAATGATTATGACAATAAACAGGTAGAAGCTCAATTTGAATTGGATGATAATTATTGTTCCTATCCGGGCACGGTACACGGCGGAATTTTGGCAACGATATTGGATGAAACCTCGGGCCGGGCAATTATGCTAGATAATGATTTTTCCCGCTTGATGGTTACCTTAAAAATGGAAGTAGTGTATAAGCACAATACGCCTACACATACTCCGCTGCGTGCTATTGGGCGAGTGTTGCGGGACGGCGGCTCCCGCGCGCAAGTAGAGGGGGAAATTCTACTGCCGAATGGTACGGTAACGGCCAAGTGCACAAGTATTCTGTTCAAAATTCCGGAAGAAGTGAAAGCCAAGTGGGGCCCGGAAGCCGATGAGTGGAAACGCACCACGCCTAGTGCGGATGAGGTAAATGCGTGTAACTGTTGCGCCCCCCACAGTGACGAAAAAAACACTTCACAAACAAAATAAAGTTGAGTGCGTTGCTTGTTTTTGTTATAATATATAGGTAGTTTGAATTTGAGTTTTTGGATCGGTAGCTTAGTTGGTAGAGCGTCCGCCTTACACGCGGAAGGTCACAGGTTCAAGTCCTGTCCGGTCCACCATTTATTAGTATTAGCATCAAAATGATGAAAAAGCCCGAAAATTGGGGACAAATTAGGTGTTCCAAATTTTTGGGCTTTATCATAACTAATTGGCTCAGTAAAACATAATTTTAGAACACCCTGCTTTTGCCGATAGTCCCCAATCTTCCAAACTGCCAACGGTTGGCGCAAAAAATCCAATACATATTTACTATGTGCTTTAAGTGCTTCCGCTTGCTTGATGTCATCCTCATGGGTAGTATTTTCTATTTCCGTAATTCTGGCATCCAGTTGCGCTAGTTTGGTTTTGCACATATCGGAAACGGTTTGATTGTTCCCTTGCTCTAAAAGCAAAGAAAAGCATCGTTCCTTCTCTTGTTTGAGGGTTGCCAACTCTTTTTGCATTTTGATTTTATGCTCGTGCCAATCCTTGCTTACATTTTCGCACTTCTCTAAGATTAGCACCTGCGCCAAGTCGATTAGGGACTTTTTAGGTGTAATGTCTGCCAATAACTTTTCAAAATCTTGGTGTAGTTCACTTGGTCTAATACTTTTCCCAACCTGCGAACATTTTTTGTAATAGCAGTGATAATAAGGATGATGCTTGCCGGATTTGCTTCGTGGTTTGCTTCCGGTTAGTGCATGACCGCAAACAGGGCATTTGACCCACCTTCTAAGCGGAAAATCCTCGTCATGAATATTATATTTGCGGGGTTTGGCTAAGGGGCATTTTCCATGCAATCTATCCTGTATTTTTTGATAGGTTTCCATACTGATAATCGGCTCTATGGCCCATTTCTGTTCTGGAATATTCCAATGCGGATAGCCAAAAAATCCGGTATAAACCTTATTAGATAACATCGTCTTGATATGATTAAAGGTTATATTGATTTTTCTCCCATACGAGTTAATCAATTCTTTACTTCGTAGGAAGTCCAAAACACTTTTATTGGTAAGAAATTTACCCGTTGCAAAGCCCTCTAATGCTTCTTGGATATAGGTGGCAGTAGGTTCAGAGCGGACACAATGAATCTTGCCATTTATCTTTTGATGCTTATACCCAATAGGGGCGCAAAATATCCAAAAGCCATTCTTGATATGTTCCACCATACACGATTTGGCCCGTCGGGCGTTGCTTTGTCTAAAAAACTGGCTAAGCGTTGCAAATATATTTTCTACCAAAGCACCTTCGGCACTATCTTCCAATGTCATATTAACACTTTGGAGAGAGTGGCCCATGTGTTTTAGTTGAGATTTAAGAAGGTTATGAATTAAAGTGTCCCTCGCCCATCTATTCAAATCTTCCACTAATACGATGCAAGGTTCTTTTAAGTCGCCCAAATAACGAAACATCTCTTTCAAAGCGGGTCTGTCCTGTTTTCCACCGGAAATGCCTTCTTCTTTGAACACTTTAATGACTTCATAGCCCTTGTTATTGCACCAAGCACGGCATTTGGATTCTTGGCTATCAAGCCCATTACCTTCCCGAACTTGTCTGTCGCTCGATACTCTGCAATAAATGACCACTTTTTGCTTGCTCATCGTATAACTCCCATACTACATTGATAAATTCTTCTAATGCTTCTACTATTTGTTGTACTTGTTCATCGGTTAAAGTTTCGTTTAACTCGCCCAAATACTTGCGGTACTGCTTTACTTGAAGTGAACTCATAAGGTTTGCCCCTTTTAGGTTCAACTCCAAGGTATTTGGTCATCGAACAAATTTTAATTTCAATAAACTCCACCAACTCCAAGGACTTTGGTCATTGGCCTAGTTTTTACTACTTCACTTTGATTCTTTCTTTAATCGTTTTCTGCACAATACTGCCATCTTGCACACGGGTTACAATGTCGCCGTAATCGGGCAAGGTGTCCCCTTCTTTATAGTCGGCAGTACACTCTATAATCATGCTTTTTCCGCCTTCTTTGGGGGCAATAGTAATGCTTTTATACTTCTTTGTGCGCAATACTTCCAAAATGGTTTGTTCTTTCTCGCTCAGCACAAAAGCATTTTCGCTATGCACGGGGATTTTGCGCTTGCCTAACTTGACCCGCGTGCTTAGCAACTGATTAAAATTGATGCAAATATACCCTTCCGGCATCTTGCCTAATTCTTGCATGAATAAAATGTCTTTTTGAGTTGTGCAATCGGTGTGTCCGTCGGGTGTAATTAAAAGATAGGTATTTCCGCCGTTTTTTGCCCCCACTGCACGAATGTAGGCATATTCCAAAACGCAAACCGCCATATCGTCATCACCCATCAAAATAATCTTTTCCAAATCTTGCTTTACTACTTTTAACTTCTGGATAGAAAAATCAAACTCCCGTAATTTAGCAAGCAAGTGCATAAACACCATATCCATCATGGAAAATTTACGCCAAACAACCTTTTTGCCGGATTGGCGGTTATTGTCTAGTAAGCCCACAGATTCCCAATAATTGATAATGCGGAAGGTTTTATCGGTATCTTTGGCGGTATATTTCTTTTCCCGTGATTTGGGTAAAATATCGGGATGCTTCTCTATCATATCCAATAAGCCGACAATTTCTTTCATCGTGGTATTTGTTACAGTTCTTTTTCCGAAATAATACATATTTCTCTCCTTAGATTAAATAAATTATACCTATTGGTATAATATTTGTCAAGTGGCAAAATATACCTATTGGTACGATTTTTGTTAATTTCGAGGAAAATTGCGCAAATAGTTATTGGATTTGTTGCGAAAATAGGGGTTGTAATTGCTTTATTTCGTTAGCAAGGCATAGATAGCCACACCGAGCGAGCAAATGGCAATAAAAGCAGAAAAATAGGCAATTCGGTTGGCAATAATTGATTTTCGCAGAGATTGACGACAAATTTTATTATTCTCATCCATCAGTTTTACATTCTTCTCGGTAAGGGCTAAACTCTCTTTATGGCGTTTTTCTTCTAACGCTTGTTGGGCTTTCTTCTCTGCTTCTGCTCTCCGTTTTTGGGCTTCTTTCTTTTCAAAAAGTTGATGGACTTCATGCGCAGTGCTTGGCATGTGGTCTATACCGTCTAAATCGTAAATGTTCATTTGCTACTCCAAATGGTTTGAATTTTGTCAGCAATTTTTTGCTTGTAGTGGGCAATATATTCTTTACAAGTGTCAATATACTTTTCTTCAAATTCAATTTTATCCACGATGGCTTTTTGCTCTGCCAGGGACGGAAGTGGAATTTCATAGTTTAATATGCTTTGTGGGGAAATATTGCCTTGTGCACCACCATCTGCCATATTTTGACAATATTCGTAAAATGATTCGGAAAGAATGAGATATTTGATATAACTAACATTAAGATTTTCTTTGGCCCGTATCAAACCGTTACGCTGATTCAGTAGTAAATTTTCACATTTACTACAAGCACCTTTCCCAACGGTTGCCCCCGTCATAGCGACCAAAATATCTCCTGAATGAATCAAATACTTTTCTAGGCCTTTACTCTCATGGTATTGCACATTTGTAGTATCAATGGTTCCGTCTTTCAATATGTTGCCTATTTTTATGACGGGTAATTCAGTATCTTTACTCTTAGCATTCTTTAAATTTTCACTTTTAAACGCATAACCACCTATAAATGAACATACATCCCCTAGTTTCACTCTTTCCCAATGAGGATTGATGGCAAAGTAGGGCTTCCAGTTATCAATCACATCCTGAGAACCGTTGATAATGGCTTGATAGCCCTCTAATTCTTTGACGATTTCCTGTTGTATTTCCAACGGTGGAAGCGGAATTTGAATATTGACCAAATCTTTCTGGGTTAATTTCGGGATAACACAGCCAGAAATTATATGAGATAAATCCATATAGTTCAAACATGCTACGAGGTAAGAATCGATAATTTGTTGGGAGTCCGTTGCCAAAATATGACAATGGTTATTTACCCAATATTTTCCTTCCGCAATAAATGCTTTCTTTTCTCCTGCATCCCATTTTGCGCCATCTTCACCTATTAAAACATGCCTTCCGTCAAAAATATACGAGTCCACATAATCCACGATGCCAGTTGCACCGTAATACGGATATATTCCGGCCTTTCTATCGGCCTTTTTAACAGGTTTTCTCTGGCTATCTAGTACATCGCACACATCCCCTAATTTGACCATTTCCCACTTAGTATTGATGGCTTGGGTGGTCTGTTTGTATCGACTTGCGGTAAGGTTATAATCTCCATCTTCGGCAATTTTGCTCTTTTCTACCAGTAGGCAATTATCGGGCAGTTGCAAATCTGCTTTATCATATGATTTTTGATATTCTTGGATGGCTTTCAAGGCGGAAGGCAAATCATTTTCTTTAATGGGTCTGCGTTGTGCGCCCAAGTCAAATCCGTCATTTTTTACTTCTACAAACAGGATTTTATCCGTCTTTTTGGCTAATTGCCTATCAAAGAACAAAATAGATGTTTTTACCCCAGAATATGGATTAAATACGCCGGATGGCAAACTCACCACCGCATAGAGATAGTTATCTTCCACCATCATCTTGCGCAAACTCTTGTAAGCAGTAGCCGATTGGAAAATAATCCCTTCCGGCACGACGAAGCCCGCACGCCCGTTGAGCGTTAAATGTTCCATAAAATAATCCACAAATAGCACTTCGGACTTGTTGGCTTTGATACCAAACTTATTATGCGGTCTTATACCACCTTTTGGGGTCATAAAGGGCGGATTAGCAAGGATAACATCAAACTTATCTCCCCATCTATCTTCCGAGGTAAGCGTATCGTACT
>JBGUMP010000056.1:0-23070 GCA_045116875.1 Elusimicrobiaceae bacterium
ATCTTTACCCAAGTTAAGCTCAAAAGATTTGCCCTTAAGAAGGCCCACATCTAAAGAGGCGGGATTATCCGCATCACCCACTAAGAACAGGTTATTATAAGCCACGTAGGGCGTGGGGAAGTAGGTAAGCATTTCAATATCGTTATCCGCACGTGCACTAACTGCCCCCAGCAAGAGACCTAGCACCAAGAACGATTGTATCATCCGTTGTCTGTTCAATAAGCGTTTCATATATATTCTCCTGTAAAATTGTTCCGCACGTTGATAATAATATCCCCAGCGTTTGTATGCTGGGGACTCTTAATCGTTCGGGCCGCAACTATTTATTGCGTTGCAAGCGTTTAAGCTCTGCGTTGACATCTTTGGGGGATACGTTCCCCATTTCAAGCAGCAAGGCATTCACGTCGCGCCCGTCTTTTAATTTGTTGCGGTATTTATCGGCCGCTTCCTGCCAAATGGTTCCACCGATTACAGCACTGACGGCTTGACCGGGGTTGCGTAGCACATCATTCAATAAGGCAGTGGCTTGTTCGTCCGTAAATCCGTTTTGTTCCGTCAAAAAGTGTTTGGCATCTTCGTAAGAATATTGTTGAGTGTACAAGCGGTAATCCACCACGGCAGACAACGCACTTACGTAGCGTTGCCAGGCCACAAACAACAGTTCTTCATCCGTCACAAAAATATTTTG
Source organism: Elusimicrobiaceae bacterium (assembly GCA_045116875.1). Taxonomy (GTDB): domain Bacteria; phylum Elusimicrobiota; class Elusimicrobia; order Elusimicrobiales; family Elusimicrobiaceae; genus Avelusimicrobium. Next base: position 689 of record JBGUMP010000056.1, read on the forward strand.
TTCTTGGGCGGCGTTTAATGCATATAGCGTCCACCCGTTGGCCAGCAAGTTGGAACCTAACATCCGGCGCATGGCATTGGGTTGTACCAAGGTTTGGTAATAACGCCCCGGCACTACTTCTTGGCTGATAAAAAGCTTAACAGCGGGTTCATTAAAATCGCGGTTGAGCATTTGGGTTTTGGCCAGTTCGTTGCCTTGCGGAACGCGCAACCAGAAAGTAGATAACGCCGGGTAGGTTACAAATTCGGTCTGGTAGGCAAAATAATCGGGCAAGGTTTGCATTTGCATGTTCACCGCTCCCGCCAAAGCGTTCTGTTTGGCTAAGAACGTATTTTGCAAATTGACTTGCTGGGAAAATTGTTCCAGTGCTTGCTCGGGCGTGAAAGAAGAAACTAATTGATCCGCCACGGCATAAAATTGGTTAGCCGTTGGGGGAGTGTAGGGCAGTTTCTTGCTGGGGGTATTGTTGGATAATTTTTCTTGCGGGCGTTGGTTTAAATCTTCCACAAAGGTAACTTCATTTTCTTCTGCGGATAATTCAAACGGGCGCAACGCATCAAATAATTGGTGTTGGGCTTTATCAAATTGCGTATTAAGGGTGCTTTCCAATTGTGCGGGTTTTTTATCAATTTGATAATAGGATTTTAATTTATCCGCATACGCGGCGGGCGTGAGGGTAGCGGTAGGCCCGGCCTGTTGCATAGACATAGATTTAAATAATTCAAACAACCCGTAAATGCTGTTTTTGGCTTTGAGCAGTGCGTTTTCAATAGCCAGGGAACCGCGCGTATCATTCGTGGATAAACTGCCGCTCATCACACGGTCTTTAATAGCATCAAAAGACAAATGCGCATAGTAGGCCTTTTCCATAGCCAGCTGGGCCAGTTGGGGGGAAACTAACGTCAAATTGGTTTTGGCTTGTTCATACACGTCGGGCAGATAGTTTACGCGGTCCAATAAATCAACGCGTTGTTTGCGTTCATCGCCTTGCGGTTGCAATAGCAAATCATACACGGCGTCGAGCGCTTGCGTATAGTAAAGCGGATCTTGCGTTAAGCGGTTTTGTTTAAGTTGCCAAATGTTGCGTTCCACACTGTCTTTTAATAAGTGAAAGTCCGCCTTTCTTTGGGCAGATAAATTTTTAACATCAATACTATCTAATAAAGTGCGCACACTTTCCAGGGCTTGCAAAGCTTGTTCTTGGCTTTGTGGCGTGCGGGTGTTCAACCGGTTATTGGCGGTAGTAAGCCCCAGCCGGGTAGCTTCTTCCGGTTGGAAGAAAGCCAGCATAGAAGTATAACGCGTAAATGCTTCACGCAAAGCATTTTCTTCTAAAATAGCGTCCACATCTCCGTTGGCAAAGTCAATTTGCCCATAAGAAATCGGCGCGAAAAATGTAAAAAATCCGGCCGCTAAGCCCACTAGAAATAATTTTTTTGTCATTTGTTTTTCCCTTATCATAATATAGATATGAAGTACTCATATATTTTAGTGTTTACGCCGCAGGATTGTCAACAATCTTTTGCATAAAGCGGATGGATTAAAAATTTTTTTGCAGGGTTTGTTTACCACGGGCGCAAATTTTGCTATAATTTACCTGTACCCTTTCAATCGGGCCATTAGCTCAGTTGGTAGAGCAGACGCCTCTTAAGCGTAAGGTCGTGAGTTCGAGCCTCACATGGCCCACATTGTTTTCAAGGTAAAATAACAAAACGGACGGATGGCGGAATTGGTAGACGCGTACGCCTTAGGAGCGTATGGTTCACACCGTGAGGGTTCAAGTCCCTCTCCGTCCATATTTCTTGGCCTAGGCCAACGACGAGGAGACGTAAGACATGTCTATTTTTAAAACTGCCCAAACCGGGGAAGTAAAAACCAAACAACTTTCCAAAGAAGGCTGCCGTGTAACTTTATCGGTAGAAGCTGCCCCCAGTTTAATCACCAAAGCTTTTCAAGATGCCGCCGTTCAGGTGCAATCCCGCGCACAAATGCAAGGGTTCCGTGCCGGTAAAGTACCGCTGGATTTAGTAAAACAAAATTTTGCTGGGCATATTAAAGAACGTGCGTTAGATATGGCGGTAAAGGCCGCAATCAACGCCGCCTTGACCGATGCCAAGTTGGACGCTGTTGCCGTCCCCACTTTGACCAAAGCCGATTTTAATACATTTGATGACGGGAAAGCGTTTACCTTTGAATTGGCGGTAGATGTAGCCCCGGAATTTGATGTAACCGGCTATAAAGGGATTGAAATCACCAAAAAAACCGAAACAGCCACCGATAAAGATGTGCAAGAAAATTTAGACCGCGTGTTGGATGCCAATGCCCGTTTGGAAAGCGCCGCCGACGGTGTAACCATTGATGATACATGCTACGCCGTGGTACATTACACTGGCAAACGCAACGGCACGGACGATTATAAATTGTCTGCCGATAGCGAGCTTATCGATATGTCTGCCCCGCAAACCATGAACGGATTAGCAGAAGCAATTAAGGGACTTAAAAAAGGCGACGTAAAAGATTACGAAACCAAAGAAGGCAACGACACGCTTTCCTTCCACGTTACGGTAGATGACATTAAATACAAAAAAGTGCCGGCGTTGGATGACAGCTTTGCCAAAGATATGGGCTTTGAAACGTTGGATCAACTCAAAGCCAAAGTAAAAGAAAATCTGGATGCCGAAGCTAAACGTGCCGCTGAGCGCGATGAAGTAAAACAAATTGAAGATGCGTTAGTAGCCGCTAACTCGTTTGAACTTCCTAAAAGTTTGGTGGAAGAATATACGGAATCTTCGCTACATAACTTTGTGCACAGCATGACGCAGCTTGATCCGCACAAATTGACGGCCGAACAACACAAAATGTTTGAAGAACGCATCCGCCCCAGCGTAGAAAAAGATTTGCGCATCGGGTATATTATCCATGCCATTTCTAAAAAAGAAAACTTGCAAGCTACCGAGGCCGATTGGCAAGCCGAGCTGGATAAAAGCTTAAAGGACAACAACAAACAAGCCGACGATAAACAAATCAAAACGTTCTTCAGTGAACGCAAAGATCAAATTATCGCCACGCTTACGGAACGCAAAGTATTTGAATATCTCAAAAAAGAAGCCAAATACAAATAGTTAGTTCACAACGAATATGAAAATCCCCGGGCAATCCCCGGGGATTTTTTTATGCTTTCACAATCTGTCACAAAAACCCCCGCGCTTAGGCGGGGATTCAGGTATCTTTTTAGTGAGCTGTTTGTGCCGGTTGCATTTGAATTTGTAATTTGAGTTCTGTAAGTCTGGCATTAAGCCAAATTTCTCCATTTTCAAGTTCGGCACTTGCATTAGTCGCTAATCGTGTTACTTCCTGACTTAATTTTTCTACATCTTGCGCGGCCTCTTTTAAGTTTTCTTTGGCTTTTGTTTGGGCCGTGTAGATGGTAGTCAGAGCTGTTTGTTTGCGTTGCGCATATTCATTAATAATGGCTTGCATGCTGGCATAATTCTCCATCGTCATTTGATAGGGATACGCATTATGTAAATCCAAGTATATATAGTAATTAAGACTTTGTCTTTCTTTAGCTACAAAGGCCTCCACCGCTTTTTTCATCAGCTCCTCTTGAGATTGGGTGAACGCTTGATTTAATTGCTGGTAATCTGCAAACGCTTTTTGCGGATCGGTCTGAGCGGTTTGTTTCGCGTTTTCCAATCCTTTCATGTAGATTTGGTAAAGCCCAATCATTTGCGTTATTCCATCCGACGCATCTGCCGTAGCCGGCAAGGAATTTAAGATGGTAGTTGTCACCTCATTTAAGAATTCCGCTTTGCTACCGGGGGTATTTTCGTCGCCATTGAGTGCATTCAACAACCCGTCAATATCCCTGGCAAATTGCACTCTTGCCGCTAATTTCTTAATTTTGTCCTGGAGCGCTTGGTTTGCCACTGTCATACGGGCTTCCACTTGCTTGGGAGTGGTGGAAGTATAGAGATCAACCAGAACGGGTTCATAATCTGTAAAGAATTGGTTAATATATTCTTCCAATTCCTGTTGCATAGCAGGCGTAAAAGCGTCCCCAAACTGTTTTTTAAAGTCATCCACATTCATCTTAAGCATGTTTGGTTTTGCCACTTTTACATAGACATCAATGGCCTTGCGCATCAACGCGGTTTGTTCGTTGGCAAACGTTTTGGAGGCCGCAACAAACATCTCGCTGGCTTTTTCTGCATCTTCTTGCGTCATGTTAGCAGCTTGCGTAAGGGCGGCGGCATAATTGTCAAAGATAGTTTTCATTTGTTTTTTTCCGTCTGAAAGTACACTTAATATTTCTTTGACATTTTCCATATATTTAGCTTTGCTATCGGCAAGTGCTCTTATTTCTTTGTCGATTGCGTCTTTCAACGCGTTGGCGTCATGCCCTTTAAAAGCACGTTCAAGCGCTTGGTTATGGCCCATCTGCCGGTATTGTTGGCGCATATCATCCGTAATACCAGGGGTAAAATCACTGAACATGTACAACGGCCACATCAGCACTTGACCGGGCAATGGAAGCACTCTGTCTGCACCAGAGGGCATTAACTGCGCAAATGGACGATCCATCTGGGTTGCCATATCACTCGCAAAGTTGAACATATCTTTTCTAATCCCTTGAATAGGGGTAGGAAGCACCCAATTAAGCGCTTGGTTGATTCCCAGCATCCCGCCCAGAATTGTTGCATAAAGCGTATTGTCACCCGGTTGGAGCGATTGCAATTCGTCCATTACCGTGGGAGGATTGTCCTTAGCATTCTGCTCGGCTTTTTCCGTATCAACGTTATAAGCGGACGAGAGTTCTTTCTCATTCTTTTCGGCAAGATTTGTGGTATAGGGTTTCACATACCCATAGTAAACAAGGGGATCTGTGAACAAAACCATTCCCGTCACAGTTTTTGTCAGTCCACCGATCTTCCTCAACCAAGCAGGTGTGCTGGCCTTTAACCAATTATAAGCGAACCTAGGGGCTAAAGGAGCGGCACTGCCGGCACCTTCTGTAAACAGACCGGCGGCAATGTCATACGCTACCAAATTTTGCGAGAGCGGGTTCACTACCGTGCCATAATATTTACCGCTTTCCAGTCCAATCAAGTTGCCGGTAAAACGGTCCCCGGCGGAGAAGAGGCCGGTTCTTGCCATATCCAGTTCTGTGGTCGTAATCGTTCTGCCCAGTGCATTTTCGGTAGCTTCAATTACAACGGATTTGCCCAGTTCCGGTATATCAAAATACAAGGGCTCATTGGGGACGGCCCCGTTGACGGTAATCATCCCGTCAGATTGCACAAAGCTATTGCCTTTGGCCAATTCTTGGGTAACGGCTTTTACCTGGGCTTGTTCCGTTTTTACAATGGTTTGCTCCGCTTTGGTTAAGGAGCGCGACAATTGGGCCGCTTCAGTGGTGGTTGTGCTCGCTTTAGCGCCTTTTATCATGCGTTTGCCGTTGACAACAACTTCCTTAAGGCCATGCTTTTCAAAGATTTCACTTTGCAACGCGCGGCGAATGCGTAAACGGCCACTTAACGTGCGGGCGGAAGCACCCTTGGCTGGGATAGTAAATTTGTATCCTTTAAAACCGGGGCGGGCCATTTCAATTTCTAAATATTCCCCTTTTTTGACCATATTCACAATGCCCATTTCGTCTTTCCAGGCGTTGGTGCTGTATTTCCATACTTGGGCAAATTTGCTTTCAAAGCGGGCCAGTCTAAACCCGTTTTTAGCGCGTACGGCTGTTTTGGAAGCCAATAAGGCAGCACGGCCGATTTTAGCTACATATTTAAGCGCATCGAGGGCACCAATAAACAAGTACCAGGAGACGACTTCTATTATAATCGTTGACGTCAGCTCTTCAAGGCCGTCAGCAATGTCCTGTTGGGATAAATATTTGTGTTCGGGCGTGTAGCGGCGGATACCTTTGGGCTCATTGCTTGAATTGAGTGCAATCACGGTACTAGCCGTGCCAAATGGCATTAATTGGGGGCTGGTACAAGGGTATTTTTTACCGCCGGCGCCATAGCCAGCGTTATTGAAAGTTGCCACCGTTCCGGCTAGCGTAGTTAAATTTTGAAAGTTCGTCGCATCAATTTCTTTCTTGGTACAACCCGCATAGGGGCCGTCCTTAATGGATACATCTTTGAGGGTAGGTTCCGGCACCGGCAAGAAAGTTTCAAAGATAAAGGCCATATGGTCACTAAATTGTTTTAGTTCATTTAAATCAAGGCCATATCTTTTAACGCTTTTGGGGTCGATTACGTTCCATTCTACCGTGGGGCCATACACATCCACCGCGTAAGAGGCCATTGTTTTGCGGAACTGTGCATCATTAAATAACGCTTTGTTTAAGAAAGGGGCCTCTACGTTTACGCCGGTTTTATCCGGGAATTTTACTTGTCCGGTGGCTTGGCGCAACATACTTCCCGTAGCCAACGCTTGGGTGCGTACGTTAATGGCATTTTTTTGTTCGACTCCGGCTCCTTTAAATAAGCAAATCGGGGCGGCCGCGCAGCGGATGATGGTTTTTACCTGCTGCTGCACCTCGGTGGATAAGGGCACGCTAATTAGCGCGTTGTACACCGTGGCAAAAAACGTATTGACTAACCCCTCGTTCTCGCCATGGTATTTTTCACCGTCTTTGTTAATAAGTATCAATAATTCTTCCACGCCTTGTGTATTTCCGTCCATTAATAATGAATTAATGATAAAAGCCAAGTTGGTTTGCAGGAACGAACGGTCCGATCTATCCTGGAACAAAGAAGAGCTTGTGATATCGTCTTTTACTTCTTGGAGTAAATCATTGGTTATGTCGTTCCATTTCCATTTTTTGGATTCATCAATCCCCGCATTAAGTTCCGCGCGCACGGTGTTCCATTCGGGTAGGTTTAAATCTTTTTCCCGGTCTCCTTCCGTACCGAATTTTTCTACAAACAAACGTGTGTGACGTACTAATAACATCAAATTTCCGCGTGCCGGCAGTAAAGAAGCGGCATTACCCTTATGCATATGTTGCTTGATGTGGACCAGTTGATGCCAGGCGCGCATTCTAATACGTTTAGCCATCCAAGCGGCGTTGCTGGCGGTCTGCGGGTCTAATTGTTGGAGGCCCTGGTTATAAGACATATACGTCAAATACAGTAGCTCTGCCGCGTCGGAAACAACACGCGCATTGATTTGGTTATCGGTGGTAAGCGGGTCAATCAGTTCCACTAAATCTTCTATGGTCAGGTTATTGTCTTCCCACAGTTTTAATACATCCATTTCCGGGTTCGGCTCTAACGGAAGAACGGGGAGCTCCACACGGGTGTTGTCCACCTGAACAACGGGGTGAGCCGCTTCCTGTTGCGCTTGTTTCATTCTTGCTTCATATTCTTTTTGCTTGGCGTATTCGGCCAGCTCCTTGTGCATGGCGATCACCGCGGCATCAATATATCCTTCTCTTTCCGCCTTAGAATAAAAACTGTACAGGGTGCCCACTTTGCCGATGGCCAGCATGTCCGCTTTTTGCTCATCCAGTTCTTGCATTTTTTCTAACTGGGTTTGGCTTTCTTTTAACTCTTTAATTTTAGCGATATTTGCTTGTTTGTCAGTTTGGGAGCGTTTGGAATTTAAGTAAGCTAAATTGGTTTTTGCAATTTCCAGTTCCAGTTCGGCATAGTGGCGTTCGCGCAAGGTCATAGTATCCCCATCCGTACGAAGGATGGCTTCCACCTCTTCTTGGGTTGTTTTCCATTTTTGTATTTCTTCTTTTAGTTCTACCTGAGAAGTTAATTTGGCAAAATTAACCCACTGTGCCCACACATCGGCGGGCAACGTATTCAAGAAAAAAACGACCATTAAAACCCGGCAAATCCACTTATTCATACTTTCTCCTTAAACTCCTTTGTACTATTAGTATAACGGTTAAGAAGATATTTTCAAGGGGGAAAAGACCTAGGCCTGCCAAGAAAAAAGGCCTACCAAACAGGTACCCAAAGGACCTAAAAATAAAAATCCCGCTACCGGGATAGCGGGGGGAAAAATAGCGCGTATGAGAGAAACAATCCTACGGGATAGAATCCATAATTTGCCGTAATTCTTCTTCGCTTTTATCGCGCACTTCTACGGTTTTTTCTTTCCCTTTGGCGCCTTTTACTAAGATAATGCTGTCTTCTCTTACGTTGAAAAAATCTGCCAAAAATGTTTTCATCATGGTATTGGCCGGGTCATCATCTACTTTTTTGGTTTGAATTTTTACACGAAGTACACTGCCAATGCGGCTGATGACTTCGTTGCGTTCTGCTCCCGGAATCAAACGTACTTTTATAATCATATCCCCTCCAAATGGTGGCTAAATAGCAAGCTGCCAATGCGTGGTAAGGTGGACCCTTCTTCCACCGCTATTTCAAAATCGTTACTCATTCCCAGCGATAAATGCGCCTGGGGATGCCCGTTAAAATCTTCCCAAAATGCGTTGGCTACCGGTTTAAATAACGCGCGTAGTTCCGTTGGGTTGGCCTCTTGTGGCGCAACCGCCATATAGCCGCACACATCTATGTTTTCAAACGCTCCGCGCAACTGACGGGCCAATTGCCGGGCTTCGGTCAGCGGTAAGCCGGATTGTGTATCCTTGTGCGTTAACTTAATTTGCACCAATGTTTTTAATACCTTTCCGGCGGGTGCATGTTTGGCTAACGCCTGGGCTGTTTGAAAATTATCCAACGAATCAATCCAATCAAACAGCTGGGCCGCTTTGGCCGCTTTATTGGTCTGTAAATGCCCAATAAAATGTTTTTTAATATGACTAAAGGAGGCAAAGGCGGGGGTGTCGTGCCAGCGCTTCCAGGCCTGTTGCACGCGGGATTCCCCAACATCCGTCAGTACGCCCTGTTTCAATAAAAAAAGGACGTCCTCATCTTTAGCATATTTTGTAACAGCTAATAACGTCACTTCACTTGGGTTGCGGCCAACACGCTGTGCTGCCCGCTGGAGGGAAGAGAGTAGCTGCTGGTAATTTTGCAAGAGTATTTCTTCCCTATACATAGTGAAAAATCCCTTGACATATTATACCAAATTTACTTTAATGTGACAATTTTTTGCAGGTACGCACGAAGGGCTACTCAATGGTGGACAGTTCGGCCAGCGGGAAGTAATGCTTCAGAATAGTTGGATAGCCCTGGCCTGCGTCGGCACGGCCGGCCGCCCCGGTTTGGCAAAAACCTACACCGTGTCCCCAGCCGCCCCCGTAAAATACAAAGTATTTGAGTTGGTGGTTTTCGTAGTTGGGTTGAATGATAAAATAACTGCTGCGCAACATCCCTAAACTAAGGTTATTACGGATGACGTTTTCTTTATCTAACGTAACGGACCCTTTGGTCCCCTGTACCAACAATTTGGTTACGTATCCGGCACGGCTGCGTTTTTGCGGGATGAGGGCCGTGATTTGCCCAATATCCCTTTTTTGGTTTTTGATGACGGCGCGCACTTCGGGCTCGCTGACTACCCGTGCCCAACGGAATGCCGCCATGCTGACGTTTTTATCGTATTTGCTGTACGCTGCCGACGGATATTGCAACAGCGATTTAAAATGATACGGCTCTAAATGGTGCAAATCAAATTCCTGATAGTCCGATACTGTATCCAAATAGGGGGTTTCGCTCCAACCCGCATCTTTGGCACTTTGCGTAGCTCCGCCGCAATTGGCCGAAAACACGCTTTCAATCGGCTTGTCGTGATAAGTAAGCACTTCCCCCAAGGTGGCTTCCACGGCAGCGTTGCCGGCGTCCGTTTCGGCATTTACCCCGTTATAAACTTGGCAGTTTTGGGCGTCACACAAATCGTATCCTTGTTTTTTATGTTTGCCCAGATGGCGCAGGGCATAGGTGCGGGCCAACACAGCTTGCGCACGCAGCGCTTGGGTGGGGAACCCTTTGGGCATTTCCGAGGCAATAATCCCTTGGACGTATTCGTCCAGCGTAACCACGTTAATCGGTACCAGCGTGCGGGCCGAGGCGTTGTGCAAAATTTCCAATTTCCCGCGGTATTCTTTATTGCCCATACTGGCCCAACTCATCCCGGGGCCGCTTAACAAATTTTTAACAATAAACGTAGGGGCTTGGGTGGGATTTTCGACAGCAGGCACCACCGTAATGGATTTAGAAAATGCAATTTGCCGGCCCGTGGGAGATTTCAAAAAGGGCTTGTTGTCCTTAAGCACCACACTCCACAACTCTTGTGCTTTTCCGGCGGCCAGTTGTTTGCCTTGGGCATTTTGTACCGTAAACGCCGTAGATGAGCCAAACGTAACCTGGGTGCGGGGGGAGGCATTTCCGCTTTGCGTAGTGCCCAACCCGATTTTGACTTCTTTTGCCTCTATTCCCGGCGGTAAGATTAGGGGTTGCACCGCCGTATATCCCACCTTATCAGTGGCGCGGGTTTCTTCCAAATCGGCCTTTTTGACCCGCGGTTTTAGGCGGGCTAGTGCTTGTGCGGCGCGGGTGTTTTTGGCATCAGCGGCATGGATCATTTTGTACTGGCGGTAAGCTTTTTCGTATTGTTTAGTCTGTTCCAACATCGCGGCCAGGCGCAGGCGCGCTTCCATAAATTGATGATCGTAATCGACGGCTTTTTGGTAAGCATCGGCGGCTTTCTTATACGCTTTTTCTTCTTCATACACTTGGCCCAGTAAAAAGTTAGCCAAGCTGGGGTGGGAACCGGCCTTGACCGCCTGTTTTAAATTGTACTTTGCCAGTTTTTGTTCTTTAAGCCCCAGTTGGGCGCGGGCTAAGTTAATGTGAAAAAATCCCGCCGTTTTATCGTTTTCAGTCAGCAACGATAAAATACGTTCGGCCGCGGCATATTGTCCGTCTGCCAGCAAGGCCTCGGCGGTCATTTCAATAATTTCGTCATCTTGCGGATACAGGCGATAGGCTTCCAGCGCAATATCCACAGCTTGCTTGGGCTGGCTTTGCTCCATGGCAATAAAGATAGCGTTTAAAAACGCAGAGCGATCCCCGGTATCTTTGGAAAGTTGCACATACTTGGCCAGTGCCTCTTTGGGCTTGTAGGCAAAGTATAAATCGGACGCTTCCTGCAAGCGTTCCTGTACCGTATAGGCGGCGCCAAACACGGTATTCATCCCAAGTAACAAACAGATGGATAAAAATAATCTTTTCATAACCCTTGCTTATATTATACCTTTTTACAGAACTTGGTATAATGTAGTATATGACTTTACCGGTGCCCGAGTGGCTAAAACAACTAGTCCGTGCAAATAAACAAGCGTTGCGTACTTCCCAGGCGTTGACTGCCGAGCAATCCATCAATTCTCATGCGTTGCATACCGTGTGTCACGCGGCTAAATGCCCCAACCGCGGGGAATGTTTTAATTGCGGGGATGCCACATTTATGGTGTTGGGGGATATTTGCACGCGGGGATGCCGCTTCTGTGCGGTGGACAAAAAACGTCCGCTGGCGCCGGATCCGCAAGAACCACAACGGGTGGCGCAAGCCATTAAACAATGGAACATCCGCTACGCTGTGCTAACCATGCCCACGCGTGATGATTTACCGGATGGCGGGGCCGCCCACTTTGCACAGGTGTTAAACGCCATTCACACGCTCACACCCCACGTTTATACCGAGCCCTTAATTTCCGATTTACAAGGCAACAGCGCCGCGCTGGATACACTTTTAACCGCCGCCCCTACGGTACTGGCCCATAATATAGAAACCGTCCCCGCGTTGTATGCGCAGGTGCGTGTCGGGGCGGATTACGGGCGTTCTTTACGCTTATTGGAAACGGTTAAAAAGAAAAAACCGCATTTGCTTACCAAAACCGGTTTTATGGTAGGATTGGGGGAAACCCAGCAGCAGATTACCCAACTGATGCAAGATGTACGTAACGTGGGGGTGGATTTACTGACCATTGGGCAATATCTGGCCCCGTCTGCCGCGCATTATCCGGTAGCGCGCTACCCACTGCCGCAAGAATATGAGGACTGGAAAGCCCAAGCGCTGGAGTTAGGATTTAAAGCCGTTGCCAGCGGGCCTTTGGTGCGCAGCAGTTACCATGCCGGGCAGTTGTACCAACAAGCGCTTCTTGAAGAAAAATTCACTAAAAAAGTATAATATACGTATGAAACGATTGACTGTACTACTCTTCTTATCTGTATTTTTGGCGGCGTGTGCGGGTAATCCGCCTGCGTGGTGGAACCCGGCCAACCGTTACGGGCAAACTGCCACTGTAACCCAAACTCAACCTAAAACACCCGTCCAAAAAATCGTCATACAAGAAGAAACCATGGACCCGTTGCCGGATGATTCATACGTAGAAGAAACCATTGCCCCGTTGCCGCAAGAACCGGAACCGGAAACAACCGAAGATGAACCGGGTTTACCTACGCCCAGCGTGTTAGAGTAATTTTTTTGCATATAAAAGCCGGGCCCTCTTCTAGTTTATTCAACTAAAAGAGGGCAATTAACAACATCCCATCTCAATACACTCCTCGTCTGCCTGGTATTAGCCGGGTCTTATGTCGTTGTACCCACCGCGCAAACCGGAAACAACCCAATCCCCACGATGCGCTACCCGCCTGCGTACAGGCCAAGCAACTCAACACCTCGCCGGATCCAGCAGACCTTCACCGGCACACGCCTAACAGTTCTTTCGGTTATGTAAAGACAAACCGCCCTCACCATCAAACGCTTTAAGTGCAGCGGGCCGAAGCCCATTCCAACAACGCCCAAACTAATTAATGTACTGCCTTACCCACAGTATAAGGGAAAACAAAAATTTGTCAAGGCCTAAAATTAAAAAATTTTTTTACGTCGTAAAAATTATATTTTTTGCTCCGTTACATAAAAAAACACGGGCTTTGTAACCCGTGCCATAGGTAAGCTAAACGTAGTGTATCAACTATCTTTGACGCGGTTTTTGTAGCGGTCCACAAACAGGTACACGGTGTGGCGGCGGCAGTTGACTAGTAGTAAAAATGTATGTTCGGATTCGCGGGGCTTTAAGCGCAGTTCCACAACGCCGTCCTGAAATTTACGTGCATCCGCACGAAAATCCCCGTGCGAAGTGCCAAACGTAATGCCTTGCCGAAAAAACATACTCAGGTAGTCCACTTCCCATTCGCGCAAGGAAGTAATGTCTTTGGGTTGTGCAATCACCAAGTCGTAACCGCGCAACACAGCATTGGTGTTGAGGCCGCGCACCACGGACATTTTACGCACCGTAAAAGCCCGCGCATCAGTGGGAGAGCTTTGGGTAAATGTGGGTGTTTTTAACCCATAGCGGGAGCGGTCCTTCTTTATCCGGCGGATTTCCTCTTCTACCAGGGTTACCCACGGTAATTTAGCATTTTCCTCTGCGCGTTCAAGGGCCTCTTTTACTTGTACACGGGAATTTTTTTGGCGCGTACAGCTGGTGAAAAATTGCGCCTGCCCGATGGCGGGCACCAGTAAGCAAATCCCCAGTACAAGTAGTTTGGTATGTCGCATGATTCCTTTTTATAATTGGGAAATATCCGCTACATTTTGGGTCAGTTTTCCACGCACCAGCCCCAACAGCGCCAAACGATTGGCGCGGATTTTTTCGTCGGGTACGTTTACCATAACATCCGTAAAAAATTGTTCCAACGGAGTTTTGAAAACTTCCAACGCTTTGAGTGCACGCAGGTATTCTTTTTCGGTAACGGCGGTGCAAACAGGTAGCTGCTTGGCCGTTTGGAAAAGCACTTTTTCGGCGGGCAATTCAAACAGTGCTTCGTTCACGGTCGTGCCCACTTTGTCGGCCTTTTTAAGGATGTTGCACACGCGTTTGGCGGCTTCGCGCACGGCGGTAAAATCAGCCGACGTTTGCACCTGTTCCAACGCGCCCAGCAAGTTTTCAACTTGCCCAAGCGGCATATCGGCCCAGTTGGAAATGGCTTTTAACAGGGCTCCGTTGCGGCCGCGTTCTTGCAGTACCACCGCTACGCGCTGGGCGATAAATCCGCGCAATTGGCGGGTTAATTCATCAGTCCATTGATACGCGGGAGTGTAGGCCGCTTGCGTGGCACTAAGCACATGATTGACCGTCAACGGCCAGTTGTTTTCCAACAAAATGCGTACAATTGCAAATGCTTGGCGGCGCAAGGCAAAGGGGTCCTCGCTACCGGTGGGGATTTGCCCAATCAAAAAGTTCCCGGCCAAGGTATCAAGCTTGCCGGCAAGGGAAACTATATTTCCCGCTTTTGTGGTTGGCAAGGCAGAGGACGAAGTAAGCGGCCAGTAGCTTTCTTCCATGGCTTTGGCGGCGGCTTTTTCGTCGGCGGTTTTGGCACTGAGTGCGGCGTAGCGCCCGCCCATGTATCCCTGCAGTTCCGAAAATTCATACACCACATGGCTGGCTAAATCGTCATAACAATGCAGCGCAGCTTGGGAGACGGCGTTTTGTGCGTCGGTTAAGCCCAACGTGTGGCAGAGTGTGTTGGCAATTTGTTGCACACGTTTGGCTTTGTCTTCCATATTCCCGACGCCTTCCAAAAACTGGATGTTTTTAAGCTTTTTGTGAAACGCATCCATCCCTTCTTTTTGATCGTTCTCAAAGAAGAAAACGGCGTCGGACAAGCGGGCAGACATTACTTTTTTAAATCCGTCGCGCACTTCGTTTTGGTTGGCAGAAGATCCGTCGCGCACGGCAATAAAATAGGGTTGCAGTTCGCCTTTTTTATCTACCACCGGGAACATTTTAAGTTGCTGTTTGAGTACCGTGGTAATCAGCAAGCGCGGCAAGGTGAGTGCCTTTAAATCCATATCGCCGCCAACGGCTACAGGATGCTCGGTAAACGCAACGGTTTCCGCAAGGAGGTCTTCGTCCAAATCGGCCTGATAGCCGCGTGCTTTGGCTTCGGCCGTTACACTTTGGATGAGTGCTTCGCGCCGTTCTTGCGGCAGTACAAAGATGGGGGGATTTTGGTCGCGCAGTAATTTAACGTAAGCTTGCTTATCGGCACTTGCTACTTTAAGCGGCTTGTTGCCAAACGACAACAACCCGTGTGTGTAGCGCGCGGAGGTTACCCCGGCAACGGTAAATTTGATCAGTTTATCACCATAGAGCCCGATGAGCGAGCGGATCGGCCGTCCGTAGCGAAGGCCGGACTCTTCCCACACCATGTTCTTGGCAAATTCCAGCCCGGTTACAATATGGGTAAAAATTTCAGGCAATAGTTTTTCCGTCTTTTCGCCCTTGATGCGCACATCCGCATACATAAAGGGGCCTTTGTCGGTTTCTTTAACGACCAACGCTTGGGGTTTTACCCCGTTCTTTTGGGCAAACCCGGCCGATTGCGGGGTGAAGTTGCCGTTAGCATCTTTTAACAGCTTGGCAGGCGGCCCTTTAACTTCTTTTTGAATATCGGCAGAGGCGGCGGCTAAACCGTGGACAAACACCACCAATTTACGATACGTACCGAAAGTTTCCACCTGTTCAAAGGACAGGCGTTTTTCGTGGAGGATAGTTTCGGTTAACGTTTTAAGCTGTGCCAATGAAGGCGCCATAAAGCGGGCCGGCAAGTGTTCGGTTCCTATTTCTAAAAATGCATTTTTGCTCATTTTTTTGCCTCCGCTTTCTTTTCTACACTTTCCACATACGCTTTGGCACACGCTTTGGCCAGGTTGCGGATTTTGGTAATGTTGTTGGTGCGTTCTTGCACGCTAATGGCACCGCGTGCCTCGAGCATATTAAAATATTGCGACAGTTTCATCGTGTCGTCATACGCCGGCAAATAAAGTCCTTTTTTGCACAGGGCGTAACATTCTTTTTCACATTCATCAATGTAACGGCGCAAGTGTTCCACGTCGGTTTCTTCAAAATAATAGTGTGAAAATTGTTTCTCTTGCTCCAGGTGCACGTCGCGGTAGGTGACGGTGTCGTTCCAGCGCAAGTCAAATACGTTATCTACTTTTTGGCAGTACATGGCAATACGCTCCAACCCGTAGGTGATTTCGGCCGTAATCGGGTTTAACGCATAGCCCGCCATATTTTGGAAATACGTAAACTGCGTAATTTCCATGCCGTCGAGCCAAATTTCCCATCCGACGCCCGAGGCGCCCAAGGTGGGGGATTGCCAGTCGTCTTCAATCCAGCGCACGTCGTGCTCTTTGGGGTCCAGGCCGATGGCTTTTAACGAATTTAAATAAATTTGTTGGATGTTTTCCGGCGCGGGTTTCATAATCACTTGGTATTGATAGTATTTGCCCAAGCGGTTGGGGTTTTCGCCGTAGCGGCCGTCCGCCGGGCGGCGGCAAGGTTCCACGTACGCGCGGTTGACCGGTTTTTGGGTAAGAGAGCCGAAAAATGTTTCGGGGTTATAAGTGCCGGCGCCTTTTTCAAGGTCGTAGGGCTGCACTAAAATGCATCCTTGTTTAGTCCAGTAATTGTTCAGCGCGGCAATAATGTCTTGAAAATTCATTCCGTGTTTCATATAAGTACATTATATAAAATTCTTACAGGCGCGTACGGGGCTCATTCTACCCAGTGACATTCTGCGTAAGAGCACGCTAGTTGAGCGCTTGGGCCTTGGGGAGGTGGCAAACTGTCCAAATCCTCCCATACCCACCGGCCGGCTGGCAATTGGCTATACCAGTACGGGGGCTCTTGCGGGATAAATTGGGCCGATACAATCTCTTGGGAATTGTATTTAATCCTGCAGCAAGAAACATCTGAACATTCTTCCAAAGTTCCTTCGTCTTTACTGGGATTGTATCCGGTTACTCCGCCACTACGGCCCGAGCGCTGCGGATAAGAAACGGATTTTTTTACTTGCCGGGCTAAAGCCATTTTTTCGTTGGTACTTAGTTGCGCAAACTGCGGGTGCTGCCGGAGCATATCTTGCAACTGTTTTTGCAGTTTTTGGCAAAGTTGTTCTTCCTGCTTGCGCTCCCGTTCGGGGCGCTCCCATTCTTTTTGATACGTATCTTTATCCCATTTTTGTAGGTACTCTTCTACGTTATGCGTAAACGTTTCAAACAGACTTGCGCCAAAAATGGGCTCATCCTCAAACGAATCATACCCCATTATCAGGCGGGAAAAATGTTTAATTTTTTCTTGGTTAGCGGGGGTGGGGGAAAATGCCGCCAAAAAGAGTTCACCCACGCGGTGGGCCAGGGCACGAGGTATGGAAATTTTGACGGTGGTGGTATAGGGTCTGCCAAAGCCGTCGCGCTCTGCTGATTCAAGGATGCAGTTGTTTTCGTTCCCCGGGCGCATGACAAAGAAGGTTTTGTATCCCAAGCGGTTGGTCCACAACTGCGTACCGATATTCTCACTATAACTTCGCTTATAAGAAGCACAAGTGAGTAAGCTGTTGGCTAGATTTTTGGTGATGGGCACCCCAAAAAAATGAGATCCTGCGCGAAGTGGGGCAGAATGGTCCTGCTTACCCCATGTCCACGGTGCCAAAATCCATATCAAAACGCTCAATGCAACAATTATTCCCAGTATCAGCCATTTATGTGTACGAAAAAATGTCATTATTTGCTCTCCGGTTTTGTATAGTTATACACTCTTCGTAACAAGGAACTTATTTTCCAAACGGGCGTAAATTTTGGCGGTGCATAAAGCCGGTGGTTTGTTCATCAAGCAGTACCACCCACCAATCTTTCTGTTCGCTGGGGTAGGCCCATACATACGTGTCGTTGGCCAGTTGGGTAAATTTTTTACCGTTTGGGGTAGCCCGCACAGGGGCCGGTCCATCCACCCGAAATAGAGCCAAAGCCGGGGTGGACGGATTATTAAAGTGCGAAGAGGCACTGGCCAGTTCAAACAAAATTTCTTGCGACGGTACAAAATCTTTGCGGTTGACTAGGATATAATTGCGCGGGGAAAGGCGCGCGTCGGAGGCCTGCCACTGTTGCGCATTCCACGCGCTAACGCTGGCTTGTTTGTCGCCCCACACCAGCATATGAAAGCGCGTAATAGGGGTTTGCCAGTTGTTGGCGGTAGTAACAATGTAAGAAGCCGTTTGCCACCAATCGTGCGGTTTTTCGTAATTCCAATGAGCGATAGCATAGGGTTGGCCGACACTATTTTGCGTAAAAGAGGGAATATATGTGTGGCGGATATGCACGGTTTGATGGGGCGGAAATTCCTGTTGCCAGTAATAAGAAACCGTCTGTTGGTAATTGGCAGGCACCAAGTGATAAACTTGCGGATTGTGGGTACACTTGCCCGTGTCGGGGTTGGTTTCCAAACACCCTTTAGCCAACAAGCCGATTTTTTCCAATTTCTCTTGTTCTTCGCGCGGCAATTTGCGTAGCGGTGCGGCGGCATCCTCTAAATCTTGCCCGTAGGTATCCGGATCAAAGGTGATATGTTGGGTATAGTCGGTTACGTGCATCAGTTCAAAATAACGGGTGACGTCGGTCCCGTTGAGGGTGATGTTGCGGTGGAGTTGCGGTTGCACTTCGCGCCCGTTACTCCATACCTTAAAATCAAACGCGTGGGAATCGCACTCGTAACAAATAATCGGCGTGGTGGGAATCGGGAAAAAGACGGTTTGGCGGATGGGAGCCGATGAGGTGTTTTCAAACAAATAGTCCACACTGGCAGTGTAGGACAGCAGGAGCGCCTCGTGCTTGAGGACAATTTCGGGCTGTTTGGTAAATTCAATCTCACCGGTGGGTAATAGGGTGCCTGCGGTATCGTTGGCAACTGCCGGTAATAGTCCGCCCATACACAGGGTAAGCAAAAATAATTTTTTTATCATGGATTCTCCTTGGGGGTACGTAAAGTATATTTATTTTATCAAAATAGGCGCGCGTGTGTGCGGGGGAAATGTACCCAGCCGGCCGGTAGGTCCCCTGGGCCCTTTTTGGGTCTTTTTTGTGCTTGACAACACTAACATAACTTACTAAAATACACTTACAGTATCTGGGGCAGTTCTTGCCCTGGTATTTTCATACAATTTGCCACTGTAACACCCAAAGAGTGCGAGCCCCTACCTCTCACACTATAAACCAGCAAAAGGAGAAAAACCAACGGGTGTTAGAACTGGTGTCTAGTCAAGCTATAGAGGTCGGAGCAACGTGCTACCCTCACGACTCCGCCACAGGCATACCCCGCAAGGGGGAACTTTTATAGTTGAGTACGCTGATAAATAACCCCGCATAACCGGGCCGGACGGGTGCATCCTTTTTTGCGCCTCGTGCGACAGGTTAGTATTTTCTTTACTAACTACTTGTTGTGCGGATAAATGCCACAGCGAGCTACACAGAAGCACACCGAAATCTTGCCAGTTCTCTTTAGGTCTTGCTTGCGGGAACATGATTGCTGTTATAGCACGTACTGGGTGCTGTAGTAGTTAAATGCCTAGGGGTAGAGGGTTTGGCTAAAAAGAAATCAACTTAGCAGTTCGTCCAGGTCGGCCGGTACTTCTTCCAAAGATGTGTAAATTTTGAAGGCGTGCTGACGGACAAACGAGTCCGGGCTTTTGATATTGGGCACCATGCACGTGCGCATTTGGGCGTGGATGGCCGCGGTGGCCCCGGCCACGGAATCTTCAAACACCAAGCAGTTTTTGGGGTCTTGGTTGAGTTTGGCCGCGGTGCGCAGGTACACCTCGGGATTAGGTTTTAAATTCGTTACGTCTTCACAGGTAGTGATGACAGGGAAGTATTTTTCCAACTGTTTTTTATGCAGGTAAAAATCCACCCAGCGGCGCATATTGGAGGAAGCCAGTGCCAACGTAAGCCCGCGTTTGTAAAACAGCTCTACGGCCTTTTTAGCACCGGGCAAAAAGGGAATATCGCCCCCGCGGGAAAGGTATTCTTCCACCAGCTCATAGGTGCGTTTTTGCAAACGCTCCGTATCGGTTTGCGGGCCGAAGTGTTGTTTGATAAAGCGGTTGGCTTCTTCGCGCGAAATGCCCACCCCTTGCGCAAAAAGTTCAAAGGTAAAGTTGAGCCCCATTTCGGCCGCGGCTTGGCGGTAACATTCAAAGTAAATATGTTCTGTGTTAAACAGCGTGCCGTCCATGTCAAAAATCACACTTGCAATCATACTAATACCGGCTCCTCTTGCCACGCGGTCAGGTTTTCTTCCAGCCCCAGTGGTTTGGTGGTTTGCAGGGGATACGTTAAATATTGGTTTAAGAACCGCCGCACTACGCTGTTGCACTTGGCTAAAAATAATAAGTCCTGCGGGTCTTCAAAATGCAGGTTTGCAAAATCATCCTCGTGCATACGTTGCCAAAATTGCGGCGTAATTTGCAACACCGGGTGATCCAACCCAAACCCGGCCAACATCATCAGCCGCAAGGTAAATGCGGCGGCAAAGGCGGGGGTGGGGGGGTAATTGTCCAAAGATACCAACGCGTTGGCCAGTAATTCAAATTTAGGCGTGCTGACCTGGTGTAACGGTGTTAAGCGAAACATCAGTTCACAACAGTGCAATGCCAGGGTAGTGCGTTTTAAGTCCCGGTGAATGGTGGGGAAAACGGTGTGGATTTTTCCGCCCGTAATGGTGCCCATCACACCGCCCCGTTTTACATAGATCCGGTAGTCCGCCAAGCAGTACGGTTCACACAATGCTTTTAGTTTGCCGGTGGTGCGGCTGACCCCGGGGCAACGGGCATTGATGCGGCCATGTTCGCGCGTATAGATGGAAACCACGCGGTCTGCCTCGCGCAACGCTTGACGCTGTAAAACAATGCCTGTATCGGTAAAAATCATAGCTATATAGTAGCAAATTTTAGCGGCACTGGGAAAAGGGCCTAGGCCCAAAAAGCCCTTATACATAGGCCCAAAGGCCCTGGACTATTTGAGTAAGTTTTTACACAATGTGAGTACAATAAACTACAATAAATGGAGAGTAAGTGTATGAAAACAAACCGTCTATGTTGTTGTCTCATTGCTTTACTGTTGTGTAGTACAAATAGCTTTGCACAAGTTAGAATTCCTTCTCTGCAAGGACTTCAACGGGCCGTTCAACGCGGCATGGAACGGATTCGGCCCGCCACCATTACAGTTCCCAAACGCCTTACGCCCATCAAAGGGAAAATGGTCGTAAAAATTCCTAAACTTCCCACCCGGGGCACTGCATTTAATGCCAGCTATTTATATAAGATCCAGGGCGTACAACATATTGCCCAAATAACAGGGCGCCCCTTGTCTGTTGCGCAGATTCAACGGACACTGGCAAAAGAGTGGGTGGGCACCCCCACGCACGGAAGCGGCCTAGGCAAAGTGCTCTATGAAGATGAGACTGCATTAGCAACGGATTTAAATAACTTTTATCAAGGTAGCGGGATAGCTATTACCGCCCCCAACGGAGAACTGGGCAAGATTTACACACTCCCGGTAGATGGCATCTTGTATAGACCCACCTCTTCCGTTAAACCGGTTGAATTACAGTTCGACCATGACATTGTAATCTATTACCCCAGAACCAAAACGGGGCAATTAGTCAAAAATACGCCCGAAATGCAAAATACGTTTAACAAGCCCGCCAACTCCGGCTCTTATGAAGAAATTACCATATTAGGGGGCGAACAGTTTAGTATGCCCTCAGGGGAACCGGATTGGAACTTGTTCGACGGAGTTGAAACGCCTAAGAGCCAACAACCCGCCAGCACACTGGACAACGAGACGGTTACCTATGAAGAAGTACATTAAAACGCGCACTAGCCCCTTATGGGCCTAGGCCCAAATGTCCCTGCAAATTAGGTCCAAAGACTCTTTTAATGCAGGTAGCTTTTGTGGCATAATGAGTTATAACTTTAATATGTTAAGGAGCACACATGAAGAAAATTATTGCTTACGGTAGTGCATTATTATTGGTTTTGGTGAGTGTAGAAGCGCAGGCCAACTGGGGTACACGAACGATTCGGAAAAGAAATAATCAGAGGATTGCCTCTCGACGGCCTGCCGACACAGGATTGGCACAACGTATTGGGAACTTTTTAACAAAACAACTGACCCAACACACACGCCAAGTCTCCGCGCAACGCATTGCACAACAAGAGGCCCATGCTTATAAACGTTTAGCCGCCATCAATGCCAAGCGCCCCACCCGCAGAGCTACGGCCGCCTTGTTTGACTACCAAATGTATCAAATGCGTTTAAGTGGGAACCCTCACACCGACGGCATAGAAGTAAACTATTCGTATGCGCGCTACAAACTGGACAAAGAAAGCCAAAAAGTACAACTGCAACTGGAACAATTGCGCTACGAAGACACCAGTGATGCTTCTGTCGAAATTACCCAACGCTATGACAAATTAAGAGAAACAGAAAATAAACGCCATTCCGACCGCAAATTGGATATTATGAAACGTCATATTGAACTGGCAGACCCAAAAGCCCAAAATGAATATGCACCCGAATGGGACCGCCACATGGACACCATGGAC
>JBGUMP010000057.1:0-2765 GCA_045116875.1 Elusimicrobiaceae bacterium
CCATTGCCAAGGCAAGGTGGGTTGTTTTTCATTTTTGGTGAAGGTTTCCAACGTGGGGTTTTTCTTGCCGCTTTCTTGCACTAAATACACGGCTTTGCTTTCCCGTTCGTTGTCTTTCATTTCACTTTTGACGGTAGCCAACCCCGGGCCGAAGTTAAACTGCCAATCGGCTAATTGAACGGAAGCGGCGGAGTTATTGGTAAAGGTAACGGTTACCTTATATAAGCCCACATTTTCACGTTGATAGGTTTTGCGTACCGTTACGCCGGGGGCTAATTCCCCTTGGAAGGTAATGGAATCCTGCGTGCGGGCCGTTTCTGCAAAATCAACTTGCGGCAACGTGGCCAAATACCCCTCGCCTTGATAGGGGGTCAAATCAACGGGGCCCAGAATATCCTTGAAGGAAAATGTTTTAATGCCCGCCCCTTTGGAAGAAAAAGTTACATCGGCTTGCGGCAAATCGAGCGTGGTAAGTTCTTCCGGTTTTTTAGACGCCGCCACCTGGGTTACATAGGCGCCGTCCGGGCCGACTAATGCGGCGGAGGCTTGCTCTTGCTGGGCAGCTTGTTGTTGCAATTGGGCTTCGGCCGCTTGTTGGGCTGCACGGGCCCGCGGCAAAGCCACAAACTGATTATACCCTGTAATTACCAAGAGAAAAAACATCGCGGTAATTAAGAATTGTCTGTTGTTCATTCTTACTCCTCTGGTTTGGTTCCAACCTGTGGAACAATAAGAGGAGGCCTAAGGGACAGGATCGTACCCGCCTGCGTGAAACGGATGACATTTAAGCACCCGCTTGCAAGCCAACCACGAACCTTTAAATGCGCCATGTTTTTGCAACGCTAGCCGGGCATATTGGCTGCACGACGGTGTAAACCGGCACACATTACGCGGGCCCAACAGAGGGCGCACACACGCATATGCCACGCTAAATAGTCCCAAAACTACCCTGTTTACTAGAAGCGAAATTCTTTTCATACTGGTTTCCCGGTCTATAAATAGGAAACTAATTTATAAGTAGTGCGGCTTTCTCGCACAGTGACATGAGCGCCATACGCGCTGCTTGCACATTACTTAACTTTTCGCTATCCTGGGGCTTAACAATTAAATTGGCCCCGGGTTTTAAACGGACTGGAAGGGTCCGAAAGGCCTCTCTTAAAATTCGTTTGGTACGGTTGCGTACAACCGCCGGTCCTAATTTTTTAGAAACCACTACCGCAAAACGAGCGGGCCCTGCTTGGTGAGAAACTTCCCCCCACAGCACAAGCCCACTGGTATGATATTTTAAGCCGCTCTGAATGATGCGTTCAAAATCGCGTTTTAAATGCAGACGGCGGCTACGCGGCAGACCGTTGGGTAACATGGGCTTAAGCGGCGCGGATAAGTTCGTGGCGGCCTTTGGCACGGCGGGCGCTTAATACTTTGCGTCCTCCGGCTGTGGCCATACGGGCACGAAAGCCGATGTGTTTGGCACGTCTTCTTTTGTTAGGTCTATATGTCGGTAACATAATTTTTTACGCACACGCAAACACGCTGTTTGCGCATGCAAACTCCTTATACTAATTTAAAATGGGTTACAAAACCACAGCAACATTATAGCTTTTCTGTACGGCTTTGGCAAGTAAAACCCCCTGTAAATTTGTTTTACAGGGGGTTTTGTAACAGGTTCAATAGCTATTGCGGATTATGCTGTTGTTCCTTTAAGTATGCATTGATTGCTTGGGCTTGTTCGGCAGATACTTCGGTGTGAATACCTTGAGGAATGGAATTTGTCCCCGCAATGTCCGAATACATTTCTACCGTTTCGGAAGTTTTTTTAATCAAACGCCCGGCCTGATTGTCGGGGTTATAGACTACAAAATAATCGGCTGAAGTTAATTTTATAGTGTTGGTAGCGTCAACGGGTTTGAATAAGATATTATCAACCGGCAATTCATATACCCGCACAATATTTCCTTGAGGATCATAGACAGTGGTCCCTTTGCCTTCGTATAATACATCCAGGTCTTGAGCTAATTTACTTTCGCTTTCATAAAATGCTTGGCCAATGGGGGAAGAAGTACCCACTCCCACCCATTTCCAGGTCAACAATTCTTGCGCTTCTTCCAAGCTGATAGCCGGGCGACAATTTTGCATAATTTTACTAATTCGGTTTACATAGCTGCGGGAGATAGGTGTCAGCATTGGCATGGGAATAGGTGTTAAAACTGCCTGTTCGCTCGCAGCAAACTGCTTGGGAACGGGTACCTTAAAAGTGGAACCCGGACGAACAACGGGCTTGCGTATCAGCATGGGGTGCTTTCTTTGGATTTCTTGTCGTAATATTTGTGCAAAGTTTCTGCTGCTTTGCTGGAGTTTTTTGAACATCTGTGCGTATGCCTGCGTACCTACTGCAGCCATTGCCAATATACAACTAAAAACAACTAATTTTTTCATATGATCTCCTTTCCTTTTAACACCTACAGGGACTTTACAATTTCTTCAATTTCCTGTTCAATGCTTTCTATCCGATCTAATACGCTTTCCGCATCCAGGGGATCTAACGGATTTTTCAACTCTTCCATTTCTTCCCGCGCGGAGAAATAGCGAGTTTTTGCTTGTTCTATTAACGCAGGGTCTCCTTGGGCGGCTTTTAAATCTTGCACCAATTGGGCTTGCAGAGATGGTACATCTTGCACCGGTTTCTCTTGGGCGGCTTGTGGGGTTGTGGGGGCATTTTGCAAACGTGCTCTTTCTGCAAGTTCCGCCCGGTTGATGCGGTCCAT
>JBGUMP010000058.1:0-13503 GCA_045116875.1 Elusimicrobiaceae bacterium
CTTGGCAAAATGTGCATGAAGGGAAAATTGTGTCGGGCGCCTCCACCATTACGCAACAATTAGCCCGGGCAATCACTCCGCGTTCTAAAACATTTTTGGGTAAAACCCAAGAAGCCCTTTCGGCTACCGCTTTGGAAAAGCAATATTCTAAAGAAGAAATTTTGGAACAATATTTTAATCGACTGGAATTTGGTAATTTAACGCAAGGGGCACAGGCGGCCAGCCGGTTCTACTTCGGGGTGGATGCGGCGGATTTATCGCTCTCGCAAGCGGCCTTTTTGGCGGGATTATTAAAATCCCCTACGTATTACAATCCGGTAAAATATTTTTTGCGTGCTTTAAAACGGCGGGACTATGTGTTAAATCAACTCTACGAAGGTGGATTTATTAATCGGGAAATGTACGATTTGGCCCTGGCAGAAACGATTGTATTGCGTGCGCATCCTTCCCCTTTTTATGCCCCGCACTTTGCCCAATTTATCGGGAATTATTTGCCCGCAAATTCCACGCAAGTAACCACCACGTTGGATTTGGAATTACAACAACAAATAGAGCAAATTATTCAAAACAATTTGGTACGTTTGTCGAAGAGTAATGTAACTAATGCGGCAGTACTGGTAGTGGATAATGCCAGCGCGGAAATATTGGCATATGTGGGCTCGGCAGATTTTAAGGATAAAAAGCATAGTGGTCAAGTGGATGGCATACGTGCACTGCGCCAACCGGGTTCTGCGCTCAAACCTTTTGTGTATGCGTTAGCTTTCGAAGAGAAAAAACTGACGCCTTCTTCCTTGTTGGCTGATGAAGATACGTTCTTTGAAGGGGGGTTTCGTCCGCGTAATTATGATGAAAGCTACCATGGGTGGGTATCCGTGCGTACAGCGTTGGCTTGTTCATACAACATCCCGGTGGTGAAAGCGGCAGAACAATTGGGTACAACCGCGCTCTTGTCTTTTTTGCATCAGCTTGGTTTCTATTCGCTTACAAAATCGGCTGATTTTTACGGGTTAGGATTGGCGCTAGGTAACGGAGAAGTGAAACTAGCTGAGTTGGTAAATGCTTATGCAACGCTGGGGCGTGGGGGAATCTACAAACCCCTTGTATTAGCTACGCAACCGCTGATTGCATTGCCCGGCCATACACAGCGTGTGTTGTCGTCCAAAACGGCTTATCTTGTCAGCCATATTTTGATGGATAATCAAGCACGTTCGGCGGCGTTTGGATTAAATTCTTCTTTACTGATGCCTTTTGAAATGGCGGCCAAAACGGGTACCTCTAAAGATTATAAAGACAATTATGCCATCGGTTTTACACCCCGTTGGACGGTGGGTGTGTGGGTAGGAAATTTTGATGCCAGCTCTATGCAAAAAGTATCCGGCGTTACCGGGGCGGGCCCCATTTTGCATGATGTAGCGTTGGAAGTAAATAAAAAATATCCCGCTACTGCGTTTGCCGTGGCGGACGGTGTGGTGCAAAAACGGGTATGCAACGACACCGGGCTTTTGGCCGCTCCCTCGTGCACGCACACGCACGAGGATGTGTTTGATAAAGAAAATCTACCCTTCACTTGTACGGGTAATCACGTATCCCGGCCTATGCAAGTGAAGATTGTTTCTCCCGCAACGGGGGATAAATTTATGATTGACCCGGCTTCCCCGCGTGCTAGTCAGCAAGTCAAGTTGGAAGCTAACTGCCCGCAATCTACTTGTTCCTGGCAAGTGGACGGCAAAGCACTGGAGCAGACAACCTGCCAAGCCTGGTGGCCCCTAGAGGGGGGAAAACATACGGTTGCTGTTACGTGTAATCACCAGCAAGACAAGGTATTCTTTGAAGTACTGAAATAAAAAGCCCGCTTTTAAGCGGGCTTCTTTACGGTTAATAATCTTACGCGGCTACGGAAGTTTTTGACTTGCGTGTAGCGGTTTTGGCGGTTGCCGTGTTTTTTTCCCGTTGCTTTAAGCTGGCTTTTATTAAACCGTCAAACAGCGGGTGCGGACGCATGGGGCGGGAGCCAAATTCCGGGTGGAACTGGCCCGCAATAAAATACGGGTGATCTTCGCGCTCGACAATCTCGGGCAGTACTCCTTCGTGCCAGCCGGACACCTTAAGCCCCGCATCTGCCAGTTGCTTCACATAGGTGGGGTTAAACTCATAGCGGTGGCGGTGGCGTTCCACAATTTGGTCTTTGCCGTATAAGCGGCGCGCCAGGGAACCCTCTTTCAGGTCCGCGGTGTAATTACCTAAACGCATGGTTCCGCCTTTATAGACCACGTTTTTCTGTTGAGGGGTTAAATCGACCACCGGGTCTTTCGTGGTGGGGTCAAATTCGGTGGAATTGGCATCATGTAACCCGCACAAATTGCGTGCGGCTTCAATCACGGCGCACTGCATCCCAACGCAAATCCCTAAAAAGGGAACTTTGTTTTCACGGGCATATTTGATGGTGCTGATTTTGCCTTCAATGCCGCGCGTACCAAATCCGCCCGGGATTAAAATGCCATCCACGGTTTTGAGCTTTTCTTCCACGTTATCTTTTTCGGTATTAACGTAAACAATTTCTACTTTGGCATCGTTATTCATACCGGCATGGCGCAAGGCCTCGTTAATGGATTTGTAGGCATCTTGCAGTTCGGAATATTTCCCGGCTACGGCAATGCGTACCGATTTGCTGGGCGTCATTGCTTTGTCAAAAAATTCAAACCAAGCCGGGTTTACTTCTTGGGTGGGTTTTAAGCCCAACATATGCATAATTTCTTTATCGACCCCTTGTTTATAAAACATTTCCGGCACGTGGTAGATCGATTTGGCATCGGCACATTCAATGACGTTTTGTACCGGTACACTGCAGAAGAGGGAAATCTTCTTTTTTAAATTATCGGAAAGCGGTTTTTCCGTGCGGCAAATAAGCATGCTGGGTGCAATACCTACTTCACGCAATTTATTAACGGAGTGTTGGGTAGGTTTTGTTTTAAGTTCTTGCGCTACGGAAATGTAAGGAACCAAGGTTACATGTACGGAAATGACATTCTCGGGCCCTTTTTCCAAGCAAAGTTGGCGCGCGGCTTCCAAAAACGGTAAAGATTCAATATCCCCAACCGTGCCGCCAATCTCAATAATAGAGACATCCGTTTCGTTTTCAAAAGCGGTAAAGCGTTTTTTGATTTCATTGGTGATATGGGGGATAACCTGCACGGTGGCACCCAAGTATTCGCCACGTCGTTCTTTGTCAATCACGGTTTGATAAATACTTCCAGCCGTGTTTGTATTGGCGCGGGTCATGGTGATATCTAAAAAACGTTCATAGTGGCCTAAGTCCAGGTCGGCTTCCGCTCCGTCAGTGGTGACAAAAACTTCGCCATGTTGATAGGGGGACATGGTGCCGGGGTCCACGTTGATATACGGGTCACATTTAATCATGTTGACCTTCAGGCCGTTTAGTTGCAAGAGTTTGCCGATGCTGGCACCGGAAATCCCTTTGCCTAGCGAGCTGACTACCCCGCCCGTAATAATAATGAATTTAGACATAAGTTGCGGTTCTCCTAAATCAAAATAAAATTCTAATGGTGCGCCTTCCAATATTCTTCGGCACGGCGTAAGTCATCTGCGGTATCAATCGCAGGGCCGGCGGGCTCAATTTGCACGCATTTAATGGTCATGCCGTCTTCCAAGGCGCGTAGTTGTTCTAATTTTTCTACTTTCTCCAACGGGCTTTGCGGCAATGAAACAAAGCGTTTTAATGCTTCTTTACGATACCCGTAAATGCCGCAATGATGCCAGTAAATAAAATCTTTGTTTTCGGCAGATGGCTCGCGCTTAAACGGCACGCGCGAGCGGGAAAAATACAGCGCCCGCATGTTTTTGCCAAGGACGGCTTTTACGCAATTGGGATTATCGATTTTGGCGTCGTCCGTAGTGGCCATGACGGCGGTGGCAATATCACACGTGGGGTCACTTCGTAAAAGCTCGGCAATTTTCACAATTGTTTGCGGATTAATAAAGGGCTCATCCCCCTGCACATTGATGATGAATGCTTCCGGGCGACCCAGCGTTGCCTCGTAAATACGGTCTGTGCCACTTTGGCATTTGTCACTGGTGAGAATTGCCTGCGCGCCAAAAGAGTTACACACCTCTACTACCCGTTGACTTTCGGTAGCAATGACAACGGATCCCAAATTCGTTTTCTGGCATGCTTCATAGACATGTTCAATGACCGGTTTACCCGCCAATAAGGCGGTTACCTTCCCCGGAAAACGGGACGAACCAAAACGCGCCGGGATAGCAATAATTACATCACTCATGGTAAAACCTTCTCAATTTCGGCCGGGGTAGCGGTGGCAGTGCCGGATTTGCCAACTACAATTCCAGCCGCATAGTTGGAAAGAACAGCCGCTTCCGGTAAGCTGGCTCCAGCCGCTAAACCTAATGTTAATACGGAAATAACGGTATCACCGGCGCCGGTAACATCATATACTTCGCGGGCCGTAGTGGGGATGGTGGTGGGTTTATTTTTACCTTTTTCAAACAGACTCATACCGTCAGCGCTGCGGGTGATTAAAATGGAGTCGGCCCCAAGCATTTTAAGAATTTTTTGCCCCAGTTTCTCAATGGCTTCTTCGCCGGGTTTAGGTGATTCTCCTGCGCCTTCCCATGCTTCCTTGGTGTTGGGGGTCATACAGGTAATATTCTTATATTTTTTGAAGTTGTCAATTTTAGGATCCACACACACCGGGATGCCTTTTTTGCGGCATTTATCAATGATGGCTTTAATGTTGTGATCGCTAAGCATGCCCTTGCCGTAGTCGGACAAAATAACGCCTTTAGCGGTTTTGATGGCTAAATCGAAGCTTTTCATACATTGGGCGGCAATGGAGGGGGAAATGGTTTTTTTGCTTTCGCGGTCATAGCGGACGATTTGTTGTTGCTCTGCCATCACGCGGATTTTTTGGGTGGTGGGGCGGTCGGCATCTTCGCAGATACCATACGTATTAATGCCTTTATCCCGCAAAAAACCTTTTAGCATTTCTCCGCCCAGGTCCGGTCCAACTACCGAAATCATAACAGGTTTGGCCCCAAGCGCGGCCAAGTTGACGGCAACATTTCCGGCACCGCCGGCTACAAAAAATTCATTATTTACAGCTACTACGGGGACGGGAGCTTCAGGCGAGATGCGGGATACGGACCCCTTGATAAAGTGATCAAGCATAATATCGCCAACAACGATAATTTCTTGCCCTTTAAATTTATTTAAAATAGTTTTTAGACGTTTTGTAGTTACTGCCATAATAATCTCCTTAAAGCTTCATTATATCTTTAATTTCGCTTATATTCCAGTAATTCGGCATAGACGCTGCCGATAAATACTTCCACCGACATTTTGACAGGCATGCGGTATTCGTCATCCGTCAGCCATACTTTTAAGCTTTTTCCTTTAGCTACAAAAATTCCTTCGCCTCTAAATTGGGGCTCCACTACCCAACAGCGGAACTTGCCCGCTTCCGTTTTTACGGTTTCTTTCCCCAATACCTTTACCACCAGCGGGTATTGTTTTTCGCGATTGATGATGTCAAAAATTACATCTTTCCCTACCGCCAAGGGCTGTTGCCGTACATAGTAGAGCGAAGAGAGCATATCCAATACTTCTATATCCAATTGCCCGGCAATAGCTTTGGGTTGTTCTTTCTTTTTTACTTCGCCGTAAAAACGGCCGTTTTTGTTATCAAAAGTGACCCACTCGTCTCGTCGATAGTTTCCTTCCCGTACACTTTGGGAATATCCCAAAGAGTGAAACGTATTGGCATCAAGCCAAGAATAGTTAATATCCCGTACTTTAAAAACGGAATCAATCACGCTGGCCGAGAATGCCGTTGTTTGAATAAGATAGGCCGTTTTCCCTTGAATATTGGTTAGCCCGCGGGTTTTGATGTAGGCCGTGCCGGCTTTTACAAACGAGTAATATACCCCGTATTGCAAACTTTCGTTACTCCAAGGGGCGTTTGTGTGATCGGCCACAACGGGTTCATAGGCCATGGGGCTTAATAGGCGCCCTTCGGTAGGCATTAAAGTTTCTTTGCTAAAAGCGGCAGTATCGGGTTGCGGCTTAGTGAGCGTTTGTTTGGCGCGGTCTGCCGCAATAATCTCTTTGGCTTGCTCCTTGGTAAACACGGTGGAAGCGGGGGGTTGCTTCGCTTGTTGTGGCTTAGTGTTAGCCGCGGGTGTATTTACACGGGAAACGCTGGCCGGTTCAGCTGGCGTTACAGGTGTCTGGGCGGTCTTGGGTTGTAAAGAAGTTTTTTCTGTAACGGAAGCGGGCGTTGATAAGACCGCATTTTCTTGTGAGGTTGAGCTTGCGGCCGGGATCGGTTGGGTTGCCACAGGTTTTGTGGGCTCATTGGAAAGGGGACAAGCGTCCCGGCGGATACTTTGGCAATGGCATCCCATCATCAGCAGCGCCAGTAAACCGAGCATTGTTTTTTTCATAAAATTTCACTATCCTTAACAATAAATTTTGCAGCATTTAATAGATTGGTGGCTATTTTGTCGGGGTGTAAGTCCGGATATTTTTGAAGGTGTCTGTGCCCGTTAGCCGTGGTAACCAAGATAGATTTGCACCCGATGGCGCGGCCAAATTCCACATCGGCCTTTTTATCTCCAATCATATAAGAGCGTTTGGGATCAATATTATATTTTGTGATTAAATCCAGCCCCATTTTGGGTTGCGGTTTGCGGCAAGCGCACTGTTCGTTGGGAGCGTGCGGACAAAACACAATTTCTTCCACACGGGCGGGTTTTAAAAGTTGGCGTAAATGAGCGTGCACCGCGTTGACTTCTTTTTCGGTAAAATAACCGCGGCCAATACCCGATTGGTTGGATACAATAAATAATTTAAACCCGCTTTTCGTCAAAAGGGTGAGAGCGGGCTGGGTGCTTTTATACAAACGAACTTGGGATGGATCGGATAAATATACCCCGGGTTTTTCATAGATCAGGGTACCATCACGGTCTAAAAATACAGCTTTAATCATACACGCTCCTGTGGGTGTTGGGCCAAGTATTGCTCGCCTTCTTTGTCGCGTTTCCATAGGTTATGTGCCCATAACCAACTGGCCGGATCTTCCTTTAAACATGCTTCATAAAATTCAATCAGTTTACGGGTAAACAGCCGGGTATTCTCGGCGTTATACACGGCGGGGGGAAGTAGTGGGTCTTTTACGTCACAAATCAAGGTGCCGTCCTGTTCCCGGCGTACCTGTACGGGGAAAACGGGTACTTGCATTTTAATCGAGAGCAAGGCTGTAATGGGTGAGAACGCCGCAATCCTTCCCATAAAAGGGAGCCAAACCTGGCTGGAGCTGGCATTTTGATCAATTAAAATGCCAATAAATTTTTTCTTTTTCAGCCAACGCATAGCCGCAAAGAAAGGGCGGTCCTGGTGATTGCTGTAAAAAGTTCGTCCACCAAAAATGTTGCGCAGTCGGTTCATTTCTTCATCAATAAATGGATTGTCTGCCCGCTGTGCAAGCACGGCTTTGTCTGCCCCAAAAACCGAGGCGGCCAACCCAAACGCTTCCCAATTGGTAAAGTGACCAATATGGATAATACCCCCGGTAGTACCTTCGGCTTGTTGAATTTTTTCAAAACCAATTACGCGCACGCGTTTTTTAAATGCTTCGGGGGACATATGGGTTTGTTGGATAAATTCAGCCAGAATGGTACCCATATTGCGCCACGATTCGACGGCAATTTTGCGCACTTCTTGGGGGGATTTTTCCGGGAACGCGCGGTGGATATCGTATTGCATCCGTTTGAATCGATTGGGGAAAAAAACCGCCACCCAGCCCATTAAAATTTGGCTGATAGAAATACTAAAACGATAAGGAAGTAACGCAAAAAGCACACAAAATGCCTTTAATGCTATAAACTCTAGGTAATGCAGAGGGGTCTTTTTGAAACGCGTACTGGACATATTTCTATTCTAGCATATTTGCCCGATACAGGTATTAGAAACTCCGTTGGGGGCAAGGAGCTACACTGTAAAGCGCTTGGCAAAGGCCGCATAGTTGCGCAATTTTTCAAGTAATGTGTTGGAGCGCATCCAGATGTTGGCACAATCAAGTACCATAAAAGAGGCATATTGATCATCCCAAGTGTCCATAAGGGCTTTTTGGGCCTGCAAATTAAGTTGTTGATTTTCCAAAATTTCAGGTGTTAGGGCTCCTAACGCTAAAATGTTTTTATAGCGAACATGTTTTCCAAGACGTTGCACAAAGGAATGAATCCACATGCGTGAGATGTCTTGCCAAGGGAAAAACAGATGTGGGTAAGATTTGTGAAACAAGGCCGGATTGTACACAAAAATTCCTCTTTCGTTGGCCTCCAAAAGTTTCTGTGGTTTCATCACAATAATTAGGATGAAATAAACAAGGAGACATCCGCCTAGTAAAAAGAAAAGCCACGCCCAAAGAGTAGCATTATGGTGCTGGGCCAATAGCCCCAATCCCACCATAACCGCACCCCATAGGAAGTTTGATAATGCTTTAAATTTACTTCTATATACTATGATGGGTTCCATTAGTAAATAATAGTACCGATTTCTTTGCCACACAGGGCTTTTTCAATATTGCCTTGTTTGTGCAAGTTGAACACCTGAATGGGCAGTTTATTTTCCAACGCTATGGCTAATGCCGCGGTATCCATAAATTGCAATCGTTTTTCAATGGCTTCGGTATAGGTAATTTTGTCAATCAGCTTTGCGTCGGGGTTTTTGCGCGGATCGCAGTCATATACGCCGTCCACTTGGGTGGCTTTTAAAAGAACATCCGCGTTAATTTCGCTGGCACGCAAGGCGGCCGCGCTATCAGTGGTGAAATAGGGGTTTCCTGTCCCGCCGGCAAAGATTACAATGCGCCCTTTTTCCAAATGGCGCATGGCTTTGCGGCGCACAAAGGGTTCGGCTAATTGATAGATGTTAATGGAGGTTAATACCCGTGTAGGAACGCCCGCGTCCTCAATGGCGGACTGCAAGGCAATGGCGTTGATGACGGTAGCCAACATACCCATGCTGTCCGAATTGACGCGATCGATTACCCCGCCGCCGTCGCGCACGCCCCGCCACACGTTTCCGCCGCCGATTACAATAGCTAGTTGGCAATTGGCCTTTTTGTACGCTTGCGCAATTTCGGTCGCAATTTCTTTTAAGGATTGCGGATTGATGCCACGGTGTCCTTCCTTACTGAGGGCCTCTCCGGATAGTTTGAGTAAAATACGTTTTTTATGGGTTGCGGGCATAGTAATCTCCTTAAATCATTTTGTACAGTATAGCAAATTATTTTATTATTGCACAAAAAAGGGGAAACCTACAAATGTATACAACATATTTGTAGTAAATGTTTTATAATAGAGATACATTCCTACAGGAGAAAAATATGCGTAAACTTTTATTAAGTATTGTTATCTTGCTTTCGTTATCGGCATGTAACAAAGAGCCTGCCGATGTTGTCAACGTACCAGCCAAATCGGGGGTGCCGGCAGAAAGTGATACGAATGCTTCGTTTGAGCTTTCTTTGAAGAATATGACCGGAGAACAATTATATGCGCTGTTACAAACAGCGGCTAAACAAGGTGATTTAGAAAAAGTTCGCATGCTTATTAAGCATGGTGCAGATGTAAATTTAGCAGATGAAGTTAATGGTCAAACCGCTTTAATGCAAGCGGCAGAGCGAGGAAGTGCTGAAAGTGTGGAATTATTATTGAAAGCAGGCGCTAATGTAAATGCTAGAGATAAACATGGACAAACTGCCTTGATGAAGATATTTCAAGAGGATTATTCAAACAACGTGCCTGGATTTGATTACACAAAAGTGCGAAATTTGTTGCTAGAGAAGGGGGCAGATATAAATATCGCGGATAAAACAGGAATAACTGCTTTGATGAGAGCTAGTTATGTGGGGGATGTTGAAAATGTAAAAAAATTTCTTGAATTAGGAGTAGATGTAAATGCTAAGGATACAAAAGGAGATACTGCGTTGGTATGGGCTTGTATTGAAATGGACAGTGTCGGGGAAGACGATGAAAAAAACAAAAATCAAATAGTAGAAATGTTGTTGACAGCTGGAGCAGATCACAAAGGAGAGGCATTAATTTCTGCGATGGAAAACTTTCCTCTTATAGTGCAGACATTATTAGCGGCCGGTGCAGATGTAAATTTAGCAGATGAAGTTAATGGTCAAACCGCTTTAATGCAAGCGGCAGAGCGAGGAAGTGCTGAAAGTGTGAAATTATTATTGAAAGCAGGCGCTAATGTAAATGCTAAAGATAAAAACGGAAAAACTGCATTGTTGCAAACGCACGCGTATTATGATGATGAGATTGTTCAAGCGCTTCTTAACGCTGGGGCAGATATAAATGTGGTAGACAATAGGGGCGATAACGCGCTTATATATGCAAGCAAGTATGGAAATGCAAATGCTGTACAGCTGTTATTGAATAAAGGTATAAAAGTAACTCAGGAAGATAAAGATAGAGCATTGCGGTTGGCTTGCCCCGAAGCCAATATAGAAGTGGTAGAAGTCCTGTTAGCTGCAGGCGCTAATGTAAATGGTAAAGATAAAAATGGAAAAACCGCCCTAATGTACACTACGCCATACGGTTATTATGAAGAAAATCTGAGTAAAAAAGTGATGGAAAAGTTAATAGCTGCAGGGGGGGATGTAAATGCTGTCGATAACGAAGGGAAAACGGCATTGATGGGTGTTGTGTCCGAGTTCACAGACGGGGATATGGGTGGCCGTGACCAATTAGAGCTAATGGATACATTAATCGCAAATGGGGCCAATGTCAATGCAGCAGATAAGAACGGGAAAACTACTCTAATGTATATGACAAATACATTTGATAATTATACCTCCGCTGTAGCAAAATTATTAAAAGCAGGAGCTGATGTTAATGCAGTAGATAATAAAGGTAGGACTGTACTGTTAGATTTTATTGGAAAATTGGAAGAGCGGAAAGACATTTTATCTGATGAAGCGGAGATGGTTGGTGAGAAAGATTATCCAAATATAAAAGAGTTTATGGATTATTTGCGTACGTTGATTAAGGCAGGGGCGAATGTAAATGCCAAAGATAATAATGGCTCAACAGTACTAATCTATGCAACGAGGGCAAAAAGCGGGAATTACGAAGGAATTGTTAATATGTTATTGGAAGAGGGCGCAGATGTAAACGTAAAAGACAAAGACGGTAACACAGCCCTCAAACTGGCGCAAGAAGCAGGTAATGAAAAAATAGTTCAACTTTTAAAACAATCCGGAGCAAAGGAGCAAACCATATGAAATATTTTAACTTCACAAAAATTTTATTAAGCGGTATTTTATTATTGTCCCTGTCGGCATGTAACAAAGAGCCTGTGGATACGAGTAGTGCTAAAGATTTGCTTTCTCAAGATAAAGAAACAGTGGCTTTCGATAAAGATTACGAGAACGAAGACATACCGTATGAGTCGCCAAGTGAAAGTTACAAACTTGTAAAAGCTGCATGTTATGGTAATAATCAGTTGGTAAAAGAACTCTTAGAAAAAGATATTTCTATCATAAACAAAGAAAGTTTTTTTCTTGAAGAAGAAACTACGCATACTCCGCTTAGTTGTGCTTTAACCGGTACCTACAAAGAAGGATATACACCTAAGCATAGGGAAGTGGTAAAAACACTGCTTGAGTATGGCGTTGACGTAAATCAACCAGATCCTTCTGGGCAAGATCCTATGTATTGTACTCCTCTGCAATTAGCAGTACGTGCAAATGATTTGGAAATAGCAAAATTACTTGTTGAAAAGGGAGCAGATGTAAATCTTACGGTTAGAGTAGTAAAGCTAAACGATAATGGAACTAGATTTGTAAGTGGTTATTGTCGTTCTCCCTTGGAAATAGCAGAAAAGAAAGGAAATACGGAAATGATTGAATGGTTGTTGTCGGTCGGTGCGGATAAAAATCAAGAGGCAAACGAAATTATTCTACAGGCAGGACAAGAAGAATATGCTGAAATCGTCCAACTTCTAAAACAAGCCGGTGCAAAGGAATAACCCTGCGCTAAATTTGCCGTAAAAAAACCCCCGGCATTGACCGGGGGTTTTTAGTGCTACTTTAAATTAGAACCGGACAAAGCGTGTAACGGTTAACGTACCGCCAAGCGCGTTGGATTCTTCTTTTAAGTAATCGGCTACGGTTTTTTTGTTGTCTTTAATTGTGCCTTGTTCTAAGAGGCAGTTTTCTTTGGCAAATTTTTTCACTTTGCCGGGCAACATTTTTTCAATAGCCATTTCGGATTTGCCTTCATTTAAGGCCTGGGTTTTGTAGATATCCAATTCTTTGTCAATCACGTCTTGCGGGATATCTTCGGCCTTAATCCAACCGGTTTGCATACCAACGGTGTGCATGGCTAAGGCGCGGGCAATTTCGGTAGCTTTGGCTTTATCCACATTACCGGTAACGGCCAGTTCCAACAGGGAGGCCTTTTTGTTGTCGCTATGAACGTAGTAAGCCATTACGGAACCTTCTGCCGGGGTCCAGTTATAGGCGCCTTTGAAGGTGGTATTTTCCCCAAATTTGGGGGCTTCTTCAGCAATTTTGGCTTTAATCGTTTCGTCTGTGTCGTAATTTACGCCAGGGTGAGCCAATACGTAATCGGCCAGTTGGTTGGCCAGGTTAATAAAACCGTCGGTCTTGGCCACAAAGTCAGTTTCGCAACCTAAATAGACCATGGCAAAGTTTTTACCATCAGTTTTAACGGCTACTCTGCCTTCTTTGGTTTCGCGGTCGGCACGTTTGGCCATGGCGGCTAAACCTTTTTTGCGCAAATAGACAATGGCTTGTTCCATGTCGTTTTTGCATTCTAACAGGGCTTTTTTGCAGTCCATCATACCTGCGCCGGTTTTGTCGCGCAAGGTTTTAATATCGTCCATTAAAGACATGTAATAATCTCCTAAAGTTCTAATTATGGAAGGTCCCGTTTTGGGGGCGGAACCTCCCGTAAGAGTTTATTTAGCTTCTTCAGCTGCTTCCGCTTTTTTGGCCTTGGTAGTGGTTTTTTTAGCGGTTGTTTTTTTGGCTGTGGTTTTTTTAGCGGTTGTTTTTTTAGCAGTCGTTTTTTTGGCCGGTTTGGCTTCTTTGGCAGCTTCTTCAACAGGAGCTTCTTCTTTGACGACTACTTCTTCTACTATTTCAACAGCCGGGGCTTCTTCTTTTACTTCTTCTGCTTTTTCGGCGGCTAACATGGCATTTTCAAAAGCTTGGGCCATGGCCGGGTTTTCAGCGGCGGCAACTTGATCGCCGGCGTTGGTTTCTTTCACAGCTTCTACTTCCGCTTTGCCTTCCAAGATAGAATCGGCAATAGCACCGCAGAACAATTTGATGGAGCGGGCCGCATCGTCGTTACCGGGTACCGGGATAGTAATTAAATCCGGGTCGGCGTTGGTATCGCACACGGCAACCACCGGGATCCCTAGTACGT
>JBGUMP010000059.1:0-10568 GCA_045116875.1 Elusimicrobiaceae bacterium
GGTGTGTTTTAAAGAAATAGTAGGTTTCTTGCATAAATTTAAAAGGGTGCGCTGGGGAAAAGGGAATTTGATAAACTCTTCCTCCCAGTTGTTCTATTTCCGCTTGGCTGATAACGGAGCTGTCGGCGGAATATAAATAATCAAATTGTACGTTAAAAGTGTTTAAGTGGCGGTGCCAATTGAGCACAACGGTGTTTACACCACTACCTTGCCAAAAGCCATCTATAATTTGCAAAACCCGTATGGGTTCTATTGGGTTTTTCATTATCAACATTCCTTTTTATGGCAAAAAATTCTGTAAAAGTCTTCTATGGCATGGTCTATAATCAAGTATCCTACACTAAACCACTTGTAAAAGATGGTTTTGTCTAATTTAAAATACCAAGCGATGGATGGACAGGTTTGTTTTAATTGTGTCCTGAGATTGGCATCTTTGGGAGTATTCCTAAGATAATGTATCCAATTACGCCAATAGGCCATTAATTGCGTTGTTGTTACCCAACAAGAGGCATGAATTTGCTTTTGGGAAAGCAGGTAGTTTTTAATATGTTGAGTAATTGTGAAAAAAAATAAACGATTGGTTTGAAAACCTTGGTGGCTTATAGAAGAGGGCAAAATGCGATAATGATAGAGGCGTAAGGGAGAAAATACGATTTTCTTTGCTTTTGGAAAAATTTGCGAATTGAAACAAAGATCTTCAAACATATTTTGTGGCGGTAATTGTAAATTTTCCCAAAACGCTTTAGGATACAGTTTATTCCACACATAGCCACCATAAAATTTATCTGTACACAGTACTTGTAATGCCTTGGCGGTATCTACTACAAAAGGTTTTTGGCGAAACATATCCAAACTGCCCATGCCAAAAGGAGCGCATACAGAAATATCAGCTTTGTATTGCGTGCGTAAGTTATATAAATGAGAAAGATAATCCGGCTCCACCCAGTCATCCCCATCTACAAACGCCAAAAACGCCCCTTGGGCAACAGATATTGCATTTAGCCTAGTAGTAGTAAGACCTGAATTTGATTGATGTATAACCTTAAAATGTTCGTTTTTAGCGGCATATTCATCACAAATTTGAGGGCACTTGTCCGGTGATCCGTCATCCATTAGAATGACTTCAAAGTTAGGATAGGTTTGTGCAGCCAAACTATCTAAACAATGACGCAAATATTTTTCTACTTTATAGATGGGTACTATTACAGAAATCAGAGGCATCCCTTTCATCGCAAGGCCTTCCTGTAAAAATAACTACGCACATTGTTGGGCATTAACACTTGCACACAAAAACGTACCAGCGCATTAAATGCGTGCGTGGTAAGCGGAATTAATTTGAGTTCACATAATTTTTCACTCATAGCCAAATTGCTTTTAAAATACTTCCACCCACCGCGTCGGCCGTACATGGCACTATCCACGCGGGCATTTAGTACAATATCGGGCAAATTGGCCATTTTGTAACCTTTTGCCGCCATACGGGCCCATAAATAGTAATCTTCCATTAAGTGAAACGGCTTGTAATTTCCCGCCGCCAATATGGCAGACTTCTTATACATTACTGTCATGTGGTTAAAGGGGCAACGCATCCGTAAAAATTGTTTAATTTCTTGGTCAGTTTGCGGCACAGTGCGAATGGCAATTGGAGCTAAACTTTCCCCGTCAATTTCTTGGATTTGCCCACCTAATACAGCTGTATCGGGGTGCGTGGCGAAATAGGATAACTGTTTTTCAAAGCGTTCTGGTAGTGAAATGTCATCCGCATCCATACGGGCTACTAATTCGTGCGAGCACTGCTGCAAGCCATAGGCCAAAGCCGCACCAAGACCACCATTTTTGGCAAGTGGACATAGCTTAACTTGTGGATATTTTTCTGAAAATTCAGTTAAAACGATTTGTAAACCCGTTGGAATAGGGCCATCTATTACTATTAGTACCTCGGCAGGTCTAACGGTATTAGACAAAACACTATCCAAAGCTTCACGCACCCAGGCAGGGCGGTCCTTGGCATAGACGGACATCAAGACAGAAAAAGCAGGTTGCATAAGCAAGGTGCAAAATACGTATAAACTCCTTAGCAAGATGTATGTATATTTTACCATTTTGTAAATGTGCGTGAAAAGGAAAATAGGCACAAATAAGTAGCCAATTAAGGGCAACACCAGGCGCAGGAGTTCAGTATGTCTGTTTATTTGATGTTTGGACGGATTAGTTAAAGAAAAGGTATAATGTATTAAATTTTGGGAGTTTTTTATCATGCTTACACGCAAATATCATTGGTTAGTAACAGGCGGAGCCGGGTTTATAGGCAGCCATCTTACAAGAGAACTTGTTCGTCAAGGGCAGCAAGTTACCGTTTTAGATAATCTTTCCGGTGGAAAATTGGAAAATTTAGAACTTGTAAAGGACAGAATTACCTTTATTGAGGGAGATATTTGCGACTTTTCTGCCTTGCTCAAGGCCTGTAAAGGTGTAGATTACGTGTTACATTTGGCAGCTCTCATATCAGTAGCCGAATCCGTGGCCAAGCCGCAAGAAACAGCCCAAATTAACGTGCAAGGCACGGTTAACGTACTGGAAGCCGCCCGTCAATGCGGTGTAAAGCGCGTGGTATTTTCATCTTCTGCGGCCGTATATGGCACACGCCCGGAACTCCCTTACAAAGAAGACACTCCCATTGATTGCCAATCTCCCTATGCCTGGAGTAAACAGGTGGGTGCCGAACTATGTCAGCTTTACACTAACGCCTATGGGTTGGAAACGGTGGTACTACGTTATTTTAATGTGTTTGGTACGGGGCAGAACCCCCATTCTGCCTATGCGGCCGTAATTGCTAAATTTATGCAATTAGCCGCTGAAAATAAACCGCTAGGTATTGATTGGGATGGACTGCAAAGCCGCGATTTTGTCAGCGTCAAAGATGTCGTCCAAGCCAATTTACTGGCCGCCATAAAAGGGGCCCCTGGTGAAATTTACAATGTAGCCAGTGGCCGCACATACACTTTGATGGAACTAGCAGATACAATTGAAAAAGTGTCCGGCCGCAAACTGGCGCGCGTAAGCAGACCTAAACGCCCTGGGGATGTGCATGAATCTTCCGCGGATATTTCAAAAATTACAGCACTGGGATATAAGCCGTCTGTTACGCTGGAAGAAGGCCTACGGGAAATGTGGGTGGAAAAATCAAAAGGTTAGGATAATAAACTTTAAACAATTTGAAATAACGTAAACAATTTTGGTAATGCGACTTGCTTAGGAGTATATAAATGACCAAATTTGCTTTTTTGTTCATAGATGCTATTGTTTTTTTTCTAATGACGTGGGGAATTTTATTTCTGCGTCATGGCGGACTTACTTGGCCACGGTTTAGAGATCAGCTCTATGTTTTCATCCCCATCTTTTTGTTAACCACTTTTGTATTATGGCTGTTTTCTTTCTACGACGTTAAGCTGCTACGCAAGCAAGTAATTGCATACAAGCGCTTAGCAATTGCGTTTATTGTAAGTATAGTTGGCTCCTCAACAGTTATTTATTTTGCTATAGCTAACCCCTGGGTCCATTTACCTACCCCCCGCCGTATTTTAATTGTTATCTTGTTTATCTATTTTTCTTATATTTACATTTTTCGCCGCAACTATTTTAAATTGGACGCAGCCAAGAAAAATGTCCTCATTTTTGGAAATAGCCCCACCATTGCACAAATTGTTAAAAGCA
Source organism: Elusimicrobiaceae bacterium (assembly GCA_045116875.1). Classification (GTDB taxonomy): domain Bacteria; phylum Elusimicrobiota; class Elusimicrobia; order Elusimicrobiales; family Elusimicrobiaceae; genus Avelusimicrobium. Next base: position 3,715 of record JBGUMP010000059.1, read on the forward strand.
TGCAAAACAGTCGCGGATATTGTATTAAAGAATATGACAAAGCCCCCAGCGCCACAAAAAAATACAATCTCAAAAACATAGACCTGGTGATTGTAGGGAGCAAATTATTTCGGGAAAACCCAACCGCCTGGGACACAATTACTACAAAGTTTATTGCCAAGGGTGCCTGTGTAGATACCGACTTTAATGCATATGAACGGATTTTTCAGCGTATTAGCCGCGAAAGTGTAGAAGACAGTATGTGGCTACTGCGCGGTATTGGCAACCGCCAGGAAAACAGCATGTACAGCATGCTAAAACGCGTGATGGACATCAGTTTAGCCCTTGTTCTGCTACCCTTTGCAATGGTGCTGGGGTGTTTTATCTGGTTATTTGTACGCTTCGTGGATGGATACCCCCCCTTATTTATTCAAAAAAGAGTAGGGCATTTGGAAAAGCCCATCTATATTTATAAGTTTAGAACCATTAAGCCCGGCGGTACTGAAAACGATATTACCAAATGCGGTAAAATTTTGCGCCGTTTTAGATGGGATGAGATCCCGCAAATTTGGAATGTACTAAAAGGAGATATTTCTTTTGTAGGGCCTCGCCCTATTTGGGGAAATGAATACGAGTTCCTAAATCAGTACATTCCCAACCACAACATACGTACTATTGTAAAGCCGGGTATTACCGGCTGGGCCCAACTTAATTTTAAAGCCCCTCCAACCTACTTCAATTTTCGCAATAATAATCCGTCCGCGCTCGACTCTCATGCATTTGATGCAGCTTTTACGCGCTTCTCCTACGATGTTTGGTATATTAAAAATCACTCCATCATCCTGGATATCGAAATTTTAATCAAGACAGGGCTTAGGATGTTTATCAAGGATTCACATGTGGCTTCGTAGGTTATTACTATTTGTCGGTTGCGTATGCGTTTGCGCTCCGTTATGCGCACAGGAGTTTCCCCTCTGCCTTTACGGGGTAAACAATCCGGCCGACTTAAAAACTGTCAAAAAAGCCGGTTTTTCTTGCATACAAACCTACCAGACTGATCCCATCCAATTAAAAGCACTGGCGCACACAGCCCAAAAATTAGGGTTACAAGTTGTTTTTTCTCCCAATAAAATTTTGAATACTCCCTATCAAGAACAGGCGAAATCCTGGCCCGTGTTGGCATGGTATTTGGTGGATGAGCCCGACGTTAAGCAGTGGAGCCGCGAAAGGGTAACACAACTTCACCAGCAAGCCAAACTAGCTTTTCCCAAGCATTCTACCACGTTGGTAATCGGCCAAGGAAAAACAAAAATTCCGTTTTACGATATACCGGATGCCATGATGGTGGATTGGTACCCCGTACCTCACTTGCCGCTTACTTCTTTTGGAAATCAAGTGCGCTATACACAAGAGGAGATGAAAAAAGCCGGAGTACAAACACATCCGCTATGGGGCGTAGTACAAATTTTTGATTGGAAAAATTTTAAGCAATACCGCCCGGATAATGACCGCATAGGCCGTTTCCCCACCGAAGATGAAATCCGTTTTATGTCTTACGATGGTATTTTAAACGGAGCGACCGGGCTGTTCTATTTTATTTTCACCCACCAAGGCGACATTTTACCCAAAAGTGCCCCTCAATATTGGAAACAGGTGCGCGCGGTAACCCGGCAATTGGCACAATTTAGGCCCGTATTGGAACAAGGAACCCCCATTGAAAACCCGTTTCCCATATCGGCTCCGCTTGTCATGAAAAGCTGGCAATACAAAAGGCAGCGCTATAGTGTATTGTTAAATACGTCCGCGCAAGAGTACCCCCTGCCGCCAGAACTTACAAACACACCTTTTCATTTTTTGCTTGGCCATAAACACCCAACGCAAATGTCACCCTATTCAGTTTTACTTTTTCGTCAAAAAGCACAATAAAAGACCCCGGCCTCAATGACCGGGGTCTTTTAAGCAAAACGGACTTACTTCACAACTAACACCTTATATTGTTTATTATCATTGTCGTTTTCAAGAGGCACAAATTCGTAATAATTACGCGCACCGGTTCCCGGCTTGATTGTTACTTCCCCTAACTTTAATTCATCCAAAATGCGGAATTCATCCATAATATTCAATAATTCAGAAACCGTCATCTCCAACTTGCCCGCGATGCCGCTGAAACCGTGTATATAGCTATCGGACATTGCCGTTAGCGCTCCACCCGTCATATTTATATTAGTTCCCCAACTGGCAGAACTTGGCTGAGTTCCAGTATCGTATTGGTATGTTGACGAATTGAGAGGGTTACCCGTATTAGGCCCCATTTTGTTCATACCCAGCATGAATCCGTCGGTAACAGCTGAAGTCGTCAGATTTATAATCGCGGGTTCAACAGTCTTGATATAGTTAACATCCCCACTTTGATTTTCATCTGGAATAGTACATACAACACCACTACCTGACGCACCACACGCATGTAGGTCATCTTGTAGCAAAACCGTACCCACTGAAGCAATGTTTAAAGCACCGTCCTTTTCAATATTCAAACCACCGGCCAAGGTAACCTGTGTAGTTGCCCTTAACTTGTTGTACTGGCCCAAACGGGACGGATTATATGCAATAGCAGCAACACTTTCGTTATACGCAAAAGCGCCCACCGCAACCATACACAAAATAAATGATAAAATGATGCGACGCATGGGTTATCCCCCTTTTTTGATATATCTTCTATATAATTCTATAGAATAAATCCACAAAAAACAAGGCCTATTTTGCTTTTAATTTAGCACACAGTTCGGCTAGCCCGGATGAAATATCCTCTTGTTGCACAATGACCGTTTGAGGAACCGCCAAATGTACCGGGGCAAAATTCCAAATAGCTTTGATACCCGCTGATAGGAGTGTGTCGGTAATCCCCTGGGCGCAGGCCGCAGGAACTGTTAGCACGGCAATTTTTAAATTTTCTTGTGCGATAATACTGGCCAGTTGCGCGGTGTGATATACGGGAACATCATGCACCCGGTGACCAACCTTTTCCGGGGCGGTATCAAAAGCGGCTACAATTTCCAACCCATGATTTTTGAACCCGGCAAACCCCAGTAATGCCGCCCCCAAATGCCCTACACCCACCAAAAAAGCTTTGTTTAAATTATTCCAGCCCAAAAATTTTTCGATTACTTCAATGGTACCGGCTACTTTAAAACCTGCCCGCAATTTGCTGGGCGCACCAACAGCTTGCAAGTCTTTTTTGACCACAATAGGTAGTAGGTGCGTTTCCTGCGCGATGACGGTGGAAGATACCAGTTCCCGTCCGTAACTATGTAAATTATAAAAAATGCGTAGGTACTGCGGCAAACGGCGAATGGTCTGCACGCTAATGTCTTTACGGGGATGAAATATACTCATAACAATATATACTCCGTCTTAAACAACTGGATATTATGATATCTAGTATATCTATTTATGTCCTATTTGTCAAATACTAATTAAAATTTTAACAGAGGAAATGTTGACTATAAATCTGTAAATTTATAAAATATAGATAACAAAATATCCAACTTGGTATTTTGCACATACTTAAGGAGATTATTTTATGGCAGAAAAAAAACAAGCAACACCAGCTGTCGCTTCCGCCGAAGAACTTGCCTTGCTAGACAAAATTGTCGGCAAAGTAAAAGAAGCGCAAAAGGTGTTTGCAACCTATACGCAAGAACAAGTAGATAAAATTTTCCGCGCCGCCGCTATCGCCGCTGCGCAGAACCGCATTCCGCTCTCTAAAATTGCCGTTGAAGAAACCGGCATGGGCGTGATGGAAGATAAAGTAATCAAAAATCAATTTGCTTCCGAATATATCTATAACCAATATAAGGATACTAAGACCTGCGGCGTATTAACCGATGACGATTCTTTTGGCTACCGTCAAGTGGCGGAACCCATTGGTATTATCGCCGGGATTGTGCCAACCACCAACCCCACTTCTACCGCTATTTTTAAAAGCTTACTAGCGCTAAAAACGCGCAACGGGATTGTGTTTTCCCCCCACCCGCGCGCTAAAAAATGCACCATTGAAGCGGCCAAAATTGTATTAAAAGCTGCCGTAGAAGCCGGCGCACCGAAAGGCATCATCGGCTGGATTGAAAACCCCACAATGACGTTATCCAATGCGCTGATGCATCACAAAGATATCAACTTAATTTTGGCCACCGGCGGCCCTGGTATGGTAACTGCAGCTTACTCTTCCGGTAAACCGGCCCTGGGCGTAGGCGCGGGCAACACGCCTGTTGTCATCGACGCTACTGCTAACATCAAAATGGCGGTCAGCTCCGTCATTATGAGTAAAACTTTTGATAACGGAATGATTTGCGCCAGCGAACAGTCCATTATTGTGGAAGACGCCGTGTATGATAAAGTAAAAGAGGAATTTATTGCTCGCGGGTGCCACTTTGTAACCGGTAAAGACCGCAAAAAATTGGCAGAAACCATTGTGGTAAATGGAAAATTAAACTCCGCCATTGTGGGCCAATCAGCTGAAAAAATTGCGGAAATGGCCGGTATTAAAGTGCCCGCCCACACTAAAATTTTAATTGCAGAGGCCAAGGAAGTCAGCGACGCCGAACCCTTCGCCCGCGAAAAACTTTCCCCGGTGCTGGGTTTCTACCGCGCCAAAGATTTTAAAACCGCGGCCGACTTGGCACGTGATTTAATTTTGTACGGCGGTGCCGGACACACCTCCGTGCTTTACACCGATGAAGCGAACGAAGACCACATTGATTACTTCAAAGATATGCCCACCGCGCGTACGTTAATCAATATGCCGTCTTCCCAGGGTGCTATTGGGGATGTATATAACTTCAAATTAGCGCCTTCTTTGACGTTGGGCTGCGGCTCTTGGGGCGGCAACTCCGTCAGTGAAAACATTGGAGTAAAACACCTTATGAACGTAAAATCTGTGGCAGAACGTCGCGAAAATATGTACTGGTACAAAGTACCGCAAAAAATCTATTTCAAACGCGGTGCCTTGGAACAGGCTTTGGCTGAATTGCAAGACAAAAAACGCGCTTACATTATTACCGATAAAACCATGGAGCAGCTGGGCCATGTACGCAAAGTAATTGATGTGTTAGAACAACTCAACATTAAAGTGCGAGTGTTCTCCGACGTATTACCGGATCCCAATATCTCTAACGTCAACGAAGCGTTGGCGATTGCCAACTCCTGGCAGCCGGATATGATTATTGCCTTGGGTGGCGGTTCTGCCATTGACGAAGGGAAAATGGTATGGCTGATGTATGAAAACCCCGACACCAGCTTTGAAGATATTGCCATGCGCTTTATGGATATCCGCAAACGTATTTACTCAGCCCCGCCCTTGGGCAAAAAAGCCACCATGGTAGCCATTCCTACCACGTCAGGTACTGGATCTGAAGTAACTCCGTTTACAATTATCACTGACGAAAAAACAGGCACCAAATATGCCATTACGGACTATGCCTTAACGCCCGATATGGCCATTATTGACCCGGAATTTGTGCTCAATATGCCCAAATCATTAACGGCATTTTCCGGCTTGGATGTGCTTACACACGCCATTGAAGCATATACTTCCGTCTTCTCTACTAACTTTACGGAAGGCCAAGCCTTAGAGGCCATGCGCTTAGTGTTTAAGTACTTGGAGAAATCCTATAACGAAGGCGCAAAAAACATTAACGCCCGTGAAAAAATGCACTACGCCGCCACAATTGCCGGTATGGCGTTTGCAAACGCATTCCTAGGGTTGTCGCACTCCATGGCACACAAACTAGGGGCAATGTATCATGTACCGCACGGCCTTGCGAACGCATTATTGTTGTCTTATGTAATTGAATTCAACGCTACGGATAAACCCACCAAACAAGGATTGTTCCCGCAATACAAATATCCGTTTGTAAAAGGACGCTATGCCAAAATCATTGACTATCTAGTGCCCGGACACAAATTGGGCGACGACAAAGATGCCAAAGTACAAAAACTCATTGATATGGTGGAAGAATTAAAACATAAACTTAATATTCCCCGCTCTATCAAAGAATATGGCATCCCGGAGCAAGAATTCTTAGCCAACTTGGATAAACTATCCGAACTGGCATTTGATGACCAGTGCACCGGCGGCAATGCGCGCTATCCGCTCATTAGTGAAATTAAAGAGCTGTACTTGAAAGCGTATTACGGTGAACCTGTAAAACACAAAAATAAATAGTAGAAATGTTAAAAAAGCCCCCAGCCACAAGCTGGGGGCTTTTATTTTTTAGAAATGCTATAATACTTCCATGGGTTTAGAAGAATTAGAAACGAAAGACTATTTTTCCATTGGTGATGTAAAACGTATTACCGGCGTGCCGGAATATTCCGTTCGCTATTGGGAAAATGAATTTGGGTTAATCCGCCCGGTACGTTTACCTAGCGGACATCGCCGGTATAGCCGTTCCGATGTGTATACGATTTTAAAAATTAAAGATCTGATTTACAAACACAAACTCACCTTGGAAGGAGCTAAAAAGCAACTTCACAAATATCAGTTTGCCACGTCCAGTGAACAAAAAACAGCTCCACACGTTGATATTAAATTATTGACGGAAATTAAAGAGACACTGGCAGATTTGCTTAAAGAATGATATAATATAAGTGTTGCAGGAAACGCAACTTGAAACGGGGAGTGGCTCAGAGGTAGAGCGCTCGCTTGGGGTGCGAGAGATCGCGGGTTCGATTCCCGCCTTCCCGAAATTTGATCCTCGATGGTGAAATAGTATCACGTTCCCCTTTGGAGGGAAAGTTCTAGGTGCGAATCCTGGTTGAGGAAGATTTACGGGGCGTAGCGCAGATGGTAGCGCGCACGGTTCGGGACCGTGAGG
>JBGUMP010000060.1:0-11552 GCA_045116875.1 Elusimicrobiaceae bacterium
CCCAGATGGTCTGTTCATCTGCTTTCTCATTGCCCAACAAAATGTTTTCACGAATAGTACCCGAAAATAAGAAGTTATCCTGAAATACCATGGCAATTTGCTGGCGTAAACTTTTTTGAGAAATATTTTTAATATCACTTCCGTCAATTTTGATGGCCCCTTTGCTGACCTCATACAGGCGCGGAATAAGGGCAGAAATAGTGGTTTTTCCCCCGCCGGAATTACCCACCAACGCAATGGTGTTGCCTACAGGGATTTCCAGGTTAATATCATGCAACACTTCGCGCCCTGGGACATATTCAAAGTGTACATGATCAAACGTAATACCTTTTTGAATGCTAGTCAAAGTTTTGGGAGTTGGCGCATCTTTAATGGCGGGTTGCCAGTCAAAAATTTCAAAAATACGGTCAATGGCTAAAAACGAATTTTGAATTTCAATGTAATTGTTGCCGACAGATTTGAGCGGTGTGTAAAGCATCATGAGAGCCGCGATAAACGCCACAAAGTTTCCGCTGGTAATTTTGCCGCTGACAATAAAATAACTGCCCACCCACAATACCAGTGCAATTCCAATAGACATAATGACGTGCATTAAGGGAGAGAGCCAGTTGGTGTTTTTTACCTTTTTCATTGCTAACCCAAACGAAATATCCGTAATGTGGTGGAATCGATGCACAAAGAAATTTTCCAGGGTGAATGAACGAATGGTTTTGTTACCGGCAAAAGTCTCATTGTATGTGGTCATGACGTCAGAAGCGTTAGTAACGGAGCGCTTGATGATTTCTTTTAATTTTTTGCGTACCAATGACATGGGGTAAATAAATCCCCCCAATACGGCTACGGCAATTAAGGAAAGTTGCCAGGAGTTATAAAACATAACGCCCACTAAAGCAATGGAAGAAAATGTTTTAGAAAGAAATTGTTTTGTGTTGCTAACCAACGCAGTGGAAGCAGTGTCGGCATCACCCGAAAAGCGAAATAATACCGTGCCGGAGTTAGTGGCATCAAAGTAGGCAGTATCCATGGATAACAATTTTGCGTAAAGTTTGCGTTTAACGCCGATTGTAATTTTTTGCGCTACCCACGTATTGAGATAGTTGGAAGCATAAATCAGCACCCCTTGCACGAAGGTAAACCCTACAATAAGGAAAGGAATCATGTTAGAAAAATGCATTTGCTTTTCCACCATGACTTTGTCCATAAACGGTTTTAAGAACATCGCCACCACGCCGTCCAACGCGCCCACTGGGATGGTAAGCAAAACACCCAATAAAGCTCTAAACCAATAGGGCTTAATGAAAGGCCACATACGGCGGAAATTTTTGACTAAAATATTTGAGGAAATAGTTTTATTTAGTAATTTTTTCATAATAAATCCTAGTATAATTAAACTAAAAAATAGGACGATTTTGCAAGATAAATTCCGGTTGTTGTATTTAAAACAGAAATAAAATATTTCCCAGAAATGAAATATTACTACTTTTGTGAACTAGAACTTGTAAGTATGGAAATTAATTCTTTTAATTTTTTGGAGGTTTCGTTGCAATCGTATCCTTTCATTGTACCGTTAAAATTCTTCGGCATCGAGTGCATAGGAGCTATTGCTATTGCGTGTGTATATGACAAGGGAGCAAATTGAATGAAGGGTTTTCTTCCCCCATAAAAAGCTATCAACGGTTTTTTATAAGCACCCGCCACGTGAACTGCAGCGCTATCTACCGCTATTACTAAATCCGCTTTAGAGATAAGGCAAAACCATTGAGAGACGGTTTGAGTGGGTAAAACTGTTTGCATGATTTTTGAATTTGGTAATAAATATTCATGAGTTTGTAGGGTTTTTGGAAACATCAGGTGGACCTTACTTTCATTCCCTTCCAATGCCAGCGAACATATAGTTCTAAATTCATAAGGATCCAGTTTTCTTGTAGTTCCAAAAGGACAAACCATAATATTTAATTTGTTCTTTTCTATGAATTGGGAGACTATGTCGTCGTCCTCTTTTTCTATTTTAGGTAGTATATATTGGGAAGAATTGTCCTTTAGGTAATTTTTTAAACCAGTAAGTAGCAGGTATTTACTTAAATGGACGTCTTCTAAACAGATAATATATTCGTTGTAATTGTTTACAGAACGCTTGTTGTAATATTTCTTTTCTTCTTTTTCAAAACATATGACATAAGCAAAATTTAGTAAGAACGAAAATAAAAGCCCTTTTGTAGTAAATCTAGGAGAACAATCCACAAATAATTGCCATTGATTTCTGTGCGTTAAGGCATAGAAAATAGACATCGGGATCAATTCCACTTGAAGCGGATTATTTTTAAAAATAATTTCGTTTCGTGAATGACTTATAACACCAATTTTGGCGTTTGGGTAAGTTGTTCGTAACTGGCGGATGATAGCGGTTAAAACAATTGCATCCCCTAATCCACGTCCAGTAAGATAAATTAAAATAGACTGCAAATTGGTAAAATTCAGTTTGCCTGACGGGCGTTTGGAAGCAACAATTTTAGTAAACAACTTTTTAATCATATTCGGTCAGCAAGCTATTCCTGATAGTGTTATTATAACAAAATATAGTTGGAAAAAATAACCCTCGCTGAGTTTATTGCACAATGCTGACGTTACAGTAAGCATTTTCATAAGCGGAAATTTGCGCAAGGGTAAATGCTAGCATGTCGGTATCCCGTTGGTAAAAGTGATGATACCAACGGGCTGTTTCTTCAATTGCTTGTTCAAATGTATAGGACGGTTCCCACCCCAGTAAACGGGATGCTTTTTCTGTGTTTAACAGTAGCAAGTTAGTTTCATGCAACGAGGCGGGAACTTCTTCTATGGGGTGCCCCGGCGCATACTGGGCAATAAATTGCTTAATGACTTGTGCCACCGTTAAACCGGGCATGGAAACCGGTCCAAAATTAAATGACTGGGCATACTTGTTCCCCGCCTCAAGAAGTTTCTGCCCTAATAGCAAATATCCCGATAGCGGTTCTAACACAAATTGCCAAGGGCGGATGGCCTGTGGGTTCCTAATGACAAGAGGTGTTTTGTTGACTAACGCGCGGATACAATCCGGTACTAAGCGGTCTTCGGCCCAGTCTCCTCCCCCTATCACATTGCCCGCTCTTGCCGTAGCCAAGGCCATACTGCCGGGTGCTTGCAGGAAGGAACGCCGAAAAGACGCAGACATAATTTCTACGCATCCCTTAGAGGAAGAATACATATCATACCCCCCCATCGGATCCTCTTCTTTATAGCCGCGGGTTACTTCCTTATTTTCATAGCATTTATCGGTTGTAATATTGACAAATGCTTTGACAGAGTCGCATTTTCGTGCCGTTTCCAACACGTTCAGGGTGCCCATTACATTTGTTCTGTAAGTTAAAATGGGCTCTTTGTAAGACAAACGCACAAGGGGCTGGGCGGCTAAATGAAAAACGATATCGGGCTGAAACTGTTTCAACGCGCTTTGTAGGACTTTCTCATCTAAAATATCACCTACAATCGATTGGGAAATATGTTGGGAAAGGTGCAACGCTTCATGCATGGACGGCTGGGTAGTGGGCGCTAAGGCGTATCCGCAAACCCGGGCTCCTAACTTGGTTAGCCACAAAGTTAACCAAGAACCTTTAAATCCCGTATGACCGGTTACAAAAACTTTTTTTCCCTGATAAATGTTGTGAAACATAGCGATATTTAGCCAAGGTGTTTCTTGATAGCTTCAAAAACTTGTTGCGGCGTAATAGATGCTAAACACTGTTTTTCAGGTGGATAACCTAACACGCATTGGGTCATCCAGTGCTTGTTGATATTCATACATCCTCCGCAGAAAGGAGCTTCTATATTGGTATTGCGGGCATAGCCTAAATAGGCTGCTTTTGACGGACCGAAAAGCACCACACACGGGGTTTGTGTAAGGTTAGCCAAGTGCACCATGCCGCTTTCTCCGTCCAAGTGAAGGCGGGCACCTTTTAATATATGGGGTAAGTCGGCAATAGCGGTTTTCCCTACAAGAGAAAGATCTACAAAATCAAAAGGCTCGCTGGTATTTCCCCCCACTTGCACTATGTTTATTTGCGCAAATTGTTGCTTGAGTAATTTGACCAGTTGCTCCCAATACAAGCGCGGCCAGTTACGGGTACGGTCACTATGGGTGGGATCCGTATGGGGGTTAATTCCGTCGTGGATGGTAATATACGTGCCCTTTGTTAAATCCAGCCGGTCCAGGGTGCGCTTGGTGATGGCCTCGTCTAATGCCAAGGGAGCCGGATCGTTTTGGTGGACATCTAGCCCGGTAAACCAACCCAAATTTGTAATGCGGCTTCCCCCATGGGTAATCGCAATTTCTGCCAGTTGCCCGTCTAAATATGGGGTATATTGGGCAAACTGTTTAAAACAAGCTTGCACGGATAGGCCTTGCTCAAAAGCGGGAATAAATTGGGGCGCTAACTGTTCAAGTCGTTGGCGGTTGTAGTGTTCAAACATTAAAAAATGGCATCCACAAATTACCAAGTCAAAGTTTTCAGGGTGGTATTTTGTGGAAACAAATCCATCGATAAGTCCATCCGAAAAGACCATATCTACCACAGGTTTATGGTCATAGGCAAAATAAATGCGGGCATTCGGCAAGGTTTCGCGTAGTTTTTTGATAAATACACGGGTCATGCATACGTCCCCAATACCTCCCTTAATGTGTACCAATATTTTTAAGTTGCCGGTAGGGGGTGTAGCTTTTTTAAATAAACGTTTGAGATGGAGTTTTGTGCGCTTGCGCCATAAATTAAATTTCATGGCACTGTGCACTATTGAACTATCTTGGGCAGCAGCCTCTACCAATGCTCCTGCGCGCAATCCGGCTAATTTGAAGGATTCTAGCTGTCGGTCCATACTGTTTCACCTGTGCTTTTTATGTTATAATTGTAACATATAAAAAGGGCTGTGCGGAGGAATTATGAAGCCATATGCGCTGTTTTTTGCTACAAACCGTCGTTTCCTGTTTGCCTTTGCCGTGTTGTTGATGAGCTTGAAGGCCAAATCCCCCAAAGTGCTGGAAAAAGCCGACATTTTGGTCTATCACCAAGGGCTTACCGATAAAGACCAGACCTTTTTAAACCGCATTTTGCCCTGTCAGTTTACCGATTATAAATTTGCGGTAGAAACCGATTTTGAAAATATCAATTTTAAACACTTTACCCAACTTACTTTTGCCCGTTATGAAATTTTCGATTTACTTGATAAATACGAAAAAGTATTGTACATGGATGTGGATATGATGGTGGGCGGAGAACTGCTGGATGTGTTTGAAAACTATGCCAAAAACGGCGGCGTTGCCATGTGTAAAGATACCCAAAAAGGGCTTACGCTCATTACCAAAAATTTTAAAGAACCGCTGCCGCAATACGATATGACCGTGCCTTGTTATAACGCCGGAATGACCCTGTTTGCCCGCCCGATGAACAACCGGGAAAATTTGCGGATGTGGTGCTATCACAAAACCGCCGAATGGCTCGAGAATTTAGTCTGCCCGGATCAGGGCGTGGTGAACGTCATGCTACAGGAATTTAAAATCCCGGTGGACGTACTGCCGGATGTGTGCAATTGCTTGCCTTCCAACCCTAAATATTTGGACAAAACCCGTCATGACGTATTAGTCTATCACTGCGCGGGTGGTGGAGTGCGATTTTGGACTTATACGTGGAACGCCCCCTGGCAGAAGTATTATAAAGAATATTTGGCTATGGGCGGAGAGCCGCATACGGACAAAGAGCATGCCTGGTTGAAATTTATTAAAAAGTTTAACTTGCAACGTTTTGCATTTTTTGACCGCTCGCCCGATCCACAAATGCATCCAAACCGGTTTATCAAATATGTGCTCACCTATCCATTCAAGTATGGATTTAAAAAATAGTAAAAAATACCCCGCAGAAAGCGGGGTATTTTTAATTTACCGAATTCTTATTTCATCGGGATGCGGCTCAATAATTTGTCCGCGCTTTCTGGCTTTATAGCGGGCGTAGCGCTCTACTTGGCTTTGTACTAACATATAGAACAATGGAATAAGCACCAAGCCGGCTAACGTACCGATTAGCATCCCGTAGAAAACTGGGATACCTAACGCCTTACGGCTGGCAGCCCCAGCCCCTGTGGCCAGTACCATCGGCACCATCCCTAAAATGAAGGTAAAGGCGGTCATTAGTACGGGGCGGAAACGCTGTATGAGCCCGTCCATAGCGGCTTTGTACACACTGGCACCACTTCTATGCTCGTCTTTGGCAAACTCTACAATCAAAATAGCGTTTTTGGCGGCTAAACCAACCAGTAATACAAGCCCTAACTGCGCGTAAATACTTAGTGATTGCCCGCTAATCCACAAACCAAACAATCCTCCTCCTACCGCCGCTACTACAGACATCAGCACCGGCACCGGAATCGTCCAACTTTCATACTGGGCCACCAAGAACAAATAAGCAAAGATTACCGCCAAGGCAATTAGCATGTTAATTTGCCCTTTGTTTTGTTTTTCCTGATAGCTCATACCGGTCCACTCATAGGCATAACCGGGTGGCAAGTTTTTAAGGATTTGCTCGGTTGCTTCCATTGCTTGCCCGGAGCTAGAATTTGCGGCAGGCGTGCCCATTACAGTGGCGGCTGGATATTGGTTGTAACGCGTAATTTGCCGCGGGGACAAAATATACTTTTGATCCACCAAAGCCATGAGCGGGACAAGTTCCCCCGTGGCACTGGTAACATACATTTTGTTGATGTTTTCCGGCGTCATGCGGAATTGACTATCCGACTGCATAATTACTTTGTTAATTTGCGTACCAAAGTTGACGTCTCCAACGTAGGAAGAACCTAAGTAGTTTTCCAGAATCGAAAATACGCTGGAAACAGGTACTTTCATGCTTTCGGCCTTTTGGCGATTGACGTCCAAATAAATATTAGGCGTATCTGCCTTAAAGGTAGAATAAGCTATCTGCATACTGGGGTTCATCATCATTTGATATCCCATACCCGAAGCTATGTTGGCTAGCTTTTGATAGTCAAAATCATTAAGCGATTGAATGCGTAAATCCAACCCGCCTGACGTACCTAACCCAGGAATAGAGGGCATTTCAATCGCACGGACGGTAGCATCGGCAATGCCGGCAAACTGTCGGTTAAATTGCTGTGCAATGTCACTTTGTAATTGACTGACCGGCGGCTGACGTAAGATGTATTGCTTGAATTTACGTACCACCCAATTATCTTGCTTACGTGTGTCCCACGGTTTTAAACCAACGAAAACAATACCTGTGTTTTCCCCTGTACCACCTAGCAAGCTGAACCCCTGCACGGAAGTGGCGTGCTTCACGCCGGGTGTTTGGCGGATTTGCTCAATAACTTGGTCTAATATCCCGCGTGTACGCATGGCGGTGGCCCCTTCGGGAAGTTGCACATCCACCAGCACAATACCTTGGTCTTCCAATGGAATAAATGAGGTGGGCATGACTTGTAAGAGGGCAAAATCCAACGCTACAAAACCGCCAAACAACAAGGCAATAATAAATTTACGGGCCAGTTTGCGCACCACGGAGCGGTATCCGCGCGAACCACGTTGCACGGCCATGTTAAACCACCGCAACACCCAAATATTGGTTTCTTTGATGGGTTTTAACATGGTGGCACAAATAGCCGGGGACAGTGAAAGTGCGTTTAACGTAGAGAAACACACTGCCACGGAAATGGTAACGGCAAACTGTGTGTAAATTTTACCGGTAATTCCCCCCATAAATGTAATCGGGATGAAAATAGCCAATAGTACTAAGGTGGTAGCAATAAGCGCGCTGGAAAGTTCGTCCATGGCTTGTTCGGCGGCTTGCTTGGCGGGTTGTTTTTCCCGGTTCATCAGCACAATTACACGTTCTACCACACAAATGGCGTCATCCACCACAAGCCCAATGGCCAGCACCAACGCAAACAGGGTAAACATATTGATAGAATACCCCAGTGCCATCATAACGGCAAACGTACCTAACAAAGATACTGGAATAGTAGCGGCAGGCACTAAAGTCGCACGCCAGTCTTTCAAGAAGACATAACACACAATTACTACCAAAATAAAGGTTAAAATTAACGTGAAAACTACTTCTTCAATGGAGGCGTTGATAAAGTCCGTAGTATCTACAGAAAATTCATATTCCAAACTGGGCGGGAAGAACTGCGACATACGTTTTAATTCGGCCCGGACCCCTTTAATAGTATCTAATGCGTTTGCACCGGATGACAAGTTAATCATCATAGGAATAGATTTCTTGCCGTCAAACGTAGCATCAAAACTATACGTTTCTTGCCCTTCTTCTACGCGGGCAATATCCGATAAACGTACCAACCCGCCTTGATCATCCGTGCGGACAATAATGTTTTGGAAATCTTGCGCATTATTCAAGCGTCCTTCCGTCTGCAGCGCATATACGGTGAGGACGGTACCGTCATTAGGCATGGCCCCAATTTTACCCAAAGAGGGCTGGTAGTTTTGGGTGGCAATTGCGTTTTTAACGGTAGCAATGGAAATGTCCAACGCGGCCATTTTATCAGCATCTAACCATACACGCATACTTTTGGAAGCGCCGAATACACGAGCTTCACCTACCCCGTTTACACGGCTGATGTTTTTTTGCACGTTGTTGTTTAGATAATCACTGATTTCCAGTGAAGATAAAGAGCCGTCTTTTGAGGTAAACGATACCAACCCCAAAATGTTGGATGAACGGCGAAATACGCTAAGCCCTTGGCGGGTTACTTCGGTCGGTAACAACGGGGTAGCTTGGGAAACGCGGTTTTGTACTTTTACCTGGGCAATATCAGGGTCCACCCCTGTTTTAAACGTAACCGTTAGCATGTAGGAACCGTCGGCTGAGTCCGAAGACATATAAAGCATGTCTTCCACTCCGTTGACGGCCGATTCCAACGGAATACCTACGGTTTTGGCAATTACTTCTGCACTGGCGCCCGGATAAGTGGCGCGCACGACTACTTCGGGCGGTGTAATTTCCGGATAGAGGGCGATGGGCAAGTTGGATAGGGCAATCCCCCCCGCTAAACATAAAACGAGTGAGATAACAACCGCAAAACGCGGACGGTTAATAAAAAACTTGGCAAACATTAGTTCTTTGCCTCCGCGGTGGGATTAGCAGCTGTTTGTTCGTCAGCCGGCTTGGCATCGCCTTGTTTCATTTCGGGCGCAGCCGGTGCAAAATCGGGCGCGTTGGTCTCACTTACATTTACCTGTTGCCCGTTTTGCAGTTTTTGTTGGCCGATAGTAACTACACGGTCTCCTTCGTTAAGGCCGGAGATAACCACATATTGCGTGCCCACAACATCTCCCACTTGTACATATTTCTGCACGACAACGCCTTCTTTTGTAACGGTCATTACATATTGGCCGGTAGCATCTTGAGAAACTGCCGTTTGCGGAATAAGTAATGCGGGGCGGAATTTGTCCATGCTGACTGTTACATTGACATAGTTTCCGGGGACCAGTTTGTTTTCTTTGTTATCGGTTTGCGCGTAAACTGCCATAGTGGCGGTTTGGGCATTGATTTCGTTATCAGCAAATAGAGAAGCTTCCGGCATTTCAATGGTTTGCCCGTTGGGTAAAGCAATTTGAATGTCAGGGCGCATATTGGGATTGGTCACTTGATCCATCCCAGATAAACGTTCTTTATCCGTAATGGAAAAGACCACGCGAATCGGATCCATTTGTACCACGCGAGCCAGTTTGCTGGCCCCGGCTGTGGCGAGGTTCCCTTTGGTCATTAATGCTTTGCCGATATAACCGGAGATAGGAGATTTAACTTCGGTATAAGCTAAATCTAACTTGGCTAAATCCAGGGCGGCTTTGGCGGCTTTTACATTAGCTTTAGCATTGGCTAAATTACTTTCAGCTAATTCTAAATCCGCTTTGGAAAGCATTTGGTCGTTGTAAAGGGCTAATTCACGGTTGTAATCGCTTTGAATTTGTTTGAGAGAAGCGTTGGCTTTATCCAACGCAGCTTCAGCGGAAGATACGGCGGCTTTGTAGCGTTTTTGGTCAATGATAAACAACACATCCCCTTCATGCACAAAGGAACCGTCTTGAAATAAAACCTGGTCGATATACCCGGACACTTGCGGGGTAACATCGCTGGCGTTAATAGCTTCCACACGGGCAATGAAATTTTTGCCCAAGGCCACCGGTTTTTTCTCCAGTGTTTTCACCAGCACACTGGCTTGCCCGGCCGCCCCAAAACCCGCTTGTCCGGCATGTGAAAAGAATTTTCCTTTTACGAAAAACCCTATTGCGATCCCTACTATAACAAGGAGCACGTATTTGATGTAATGATATATTGTTCTTTTTGTCATAATTTTTATTTCCCAATACTCTTATATAGATTTGCTTTGCTAAGCAGTAAATTATAGAAAGCAGAAATTTTATTTTGACGTGCGTCGGCTAATTGAGCCACGGCATCTAACAAGGTCAAAATGTCGGCTTTGCCCACCTGATAATAACGGAAAGCAACCCGGTGGTTTTCTTCGGCACTGTTCAAAACGGTTTGGCTGATTTCATATGAGCGCACAGCCGTTTTATAATTTTGATAGTTGTGCCATACTTCATTTTGGATAGTTAATCGTAAATTTTGCGTGTTGGATACTTCTTGCTTGTAGAGCCAAGAAGCGGATTTTACGTTGTAAAAATTAGAGAAACCTGTAAACAAAGGCATACTTACCGCTAAGCCGGCGGTGTTATTGCGTTCATACAGAGAGTCATGCTTCCAGCTGGTGTCATTAATGACGGAAGAAGCTGTGGCGCTAATCGAGGGAAGCATATTTGTTTTTGCCGACGTAACGTTGGATTTGGCAGCGCGCTGGACGCTTTCTTGCGCGCGTAATTCCGGGCGGTTGGCCAGCGCATCTTTCATCAGCTGCTCAACGTCATCTTTTTCGATAGCGGTTGTGTATTGATCGAACTGCGGTTTTTGCAGTTTAAGCGGGGTGCTAGGTGAAAGATTTAACAACACGGCCAGTTGCCCGCTATATTGTTTTACTTCTCCTTCTGCTAATACAACGGATAAAAGAGCTTGTTCATAGCGGGTTTGCGCTTGAAGTTTATCACTTAAAGATACCATGCCCAATTTATAACGCTTTTGAGCTTCATTGTAGGATTGTTCGTAAGAATCCAGGTTGGCTTTGGCACTTACCAACGATTCTTGTGCGGCTAACAACCGTAAATAAGCGGTTTGAATAGACAGCATTAAATCTTTTAACGCGGCGTTGTAGCCGTAATTAGCCGCATCTGCATAGGCCCGCAAGGCGTTTACACGGCTCTCACGGCCTCCAAAATCAAACAAGAGCCAATTGGCATCGGCGCGGGCGGTATAGGGTTCGCTTTGTTTGTAGGAACCATGTTCCTCAACGCGATATCCGTTAATGTTAGCACCGCCGCTAATTGTAACGGTTGGCAAATATTGACCGCGTCCTGCCCCTAACGAGGATTCAGCTGCCTTAACCCCCATATATTGAGCACTTAAAGA
>JBGUMP010000061.1:0-3123 GCA_045116875.1 Elusimicrobiaceae bacterium
AGGTATATCTATGAAAAAAATTATATTTGTTACGCTTATATGCCTGACGGCATGTAGCACCTTAAAAACTTCCGATGAATATATTGCCCGCGGAAACGGATACCTTAAAGATGGAAACCGCAAAGCCGCCATTGATTGCTTTAATAAAGCCGTGATGTTAAATCCCTCCAACCTGGATGTGTACGAGGCGCGTGGAGCTGCCTATTATTACGATGGAAAATATCAGCTGGCGGCGCAAGATTTTGAAAAAGTGCTTGATGCTAATCCGTATCGCATCCCGGTATATACGGCTTACGCCAGCGTACTAGCCAGTGTGCAGGATTTTAACGGCGCGTTAAAAGTGTTAAATCTGGTGGATCGGTTAGGACAAGCCACCCCGGAAACATACTTTGCACGGGCGGGGGTGTATTATATGTTGGGCAAGTACGACTTGGCCGTTGCCGATTATACCCGCGTGTTGGAAACCCGCGTATCTGCCGATGTGTTGCAAGCTCGCGGCAACGCATATGCCCAATGGGGAAAAGCCGACTTGGCTAAGGCCGATTTTGAAAAAGCCCAAACCCCCAATATGCCCCAGCATTTGAATGCATATAGCGCCTTGCGATAAAAAAAGGACGAGTTAAACTCGTCCTCTAAAAATGTCACCGGGTGGGCTCGAACCACCGACCTATTCCTTATGAGAGAATCGCTCTAACCAGCTGAGCTACGGTGACGTAAATTGTATATAGTTATTATAACAAAAGTTTTTGGCGTGTGCAAGTAAAAGTTTATTTCACTATAAAATCCGTGCAAAAATGCTAAAAATGTACTATGATTAAAATACGGAGATACTATGAAAAAAATTCTCTTTTTGTTTGCACTTTCTCTTTTACCAGTTTTGGCGTGCGCCCAATCTACGTGTGAAACACGCGTGGATGCACATCAACGTGCTACCACCATGCAACGTGTAGCGTATTGTTTGTCTGGCGATACAACCACCGACAATACCTACGGAGGGTTGCTTTATTCGGAAGTTAGTTCCCACGATCCTGTCCCCGCGCAAGCACAACCCGCACAAAAAGTGACGGCAAAGCCCGGCGATTTTCCGCAAGACAGAGTGTCCGTTTCGCAGTATTATGTGGGTACGCCCCAATTTCCGCAATTGTATGCCGATCAAACGGAGTTTCAACCCGTCCCTACTACCAATGTAACCTATACGGATCAGGTTGTATATACGGAAGAGCCGGTGTATGCTAATACTCCGGTTGAGGGAAATGCACCGATGTACACCCAGGAAACTGTGTATACCACGCCGCAACCCGTATATGTGCCCAATTCTACCCAACCGCAATATATTCCTTATACTCAGGTGGATGATACGCAATTTGTGTATGTTCCGTCACCTACGGTGCCGGTACGAGCCGGATATGGAAATGCGGCTTCGCAAAATAATTCCAATGCACAACAAACACAACGTTCTGTGGTTGAGGAAACATATGCGCAAAGTGAATCGGCGGTGATACCTACGAAAGCCGGCATCAAAGCCCGCCAAACCAAACCCAAACGCACGCCTGTGGCATTAGCCGCGGAATCGATTGAACCTGCACCGGCACAATCCAACACATCAGATAGTTCCGCCGATACGTATAATTATCAAGGGGATACAACACAGACTTATCCGACAGCGGAAGATCCGCTGGGAGTCTCTGCACAATCCGGCGAACAGCCACTGCCTGTCAATAATCCGTACGATATGCCGAGTGACGATTTGTCTTACGAAACGGTACCAGCTAATTAAAGGGGAATAGTATGCAAAAACTGATGACTTATGTAAAACAACCGTATGAAGAAAAAGGTTTTATCCGCGCCACGTTGGATTTGTGCTTGCGCGTAGTGACGGTCGTAGTGTGGGGCTACCTGATGTACATTTTGATGAATTTGCTGGTGGATGCCTTGGTGCGCAGTTATGAACCGACCATGAAAGTTTGGTGGTGCTCTTACTGTTTTATCATCTTTTTTGGCGCCACGTGGCTGGCGTACATCTTATTGTTTGTGCGAGATTACTATTCGCAAGACTAATTAATGCTTCCGTAAATTTAACGCAGCTTGCTTGGGCGGGCTGCGTTTTTGTTGTTATTAACTGCGTGCAAAAGAATACAAGCCGGTGGCGTTTATTGTACAGGAGCGACGGATGCCAATATTTCATGTGCCTGTTGTTTGTCTTGTGCCAGTTGGGCTTTAAGAGCTTCTAATCCTTCAAATTTAACTTCGTTGCGTAATTTTTGATAGAACCAAATGGTAATTTTTCGTCCGTAAATACTTTGTTGAAAATTAAAAATGTGTACCTCTACCAGCGGCAAAATAGTGTTTAGTGTGTTAACAGTCGGGCGGAAGCCGATGTTGCAAAATCCGTCGTACATTCTCGTGCCAACGCGTACTTTTACGGCAAATACACCTAACGGCAAAATTTTATAAATCCCAGTATCTAAATTGGCAGTAGGATAGCCGAGTTTGCGCCCAAGTTTATGCCCGGTTATTACACGCCCGGAAAGTTCGTATGGGCGGCCTAATAACTCGTGCGCACGTGTCATATTACCTTGGGCCAGCAGTTTGCGAATAAGAGAGGAAGAAATTTTTTCCTGCTCTTGCGTGTAGAAGGGAGCCACTTCAAAGGGAATATTCTTTTGTCCGCATGCTTCCCGCAAAAATACGGCAGAACCTTCGCGGTTTTTCCCAAAAGCAAAATCTGCTCCGATCAGCAGCCCGCCACAATCAAAATGATTAATCAAGCGGTTAAAAAATTGTTGCGGCGATAGCGAACGGATCCGCGCAAAATCCAGCACTTCGGCACGAATCCCTAAACTTTTGAAAATTTTCTTTTTTTCTTCCGGCAGAGTAAGCACTGTCATTTCGGGGTGTGGGCTTTGCAAAGTTTTGGGAGGGAGGGGAAAATATAAAACCAACGGTTTGGCTTGATGCAAAGCAGCACGTGTTTCCAGTAAGTTAAACAAGTGCTGGTGCCCTCGATGTACGCCGTCAAATGTGCCGATGGTGATTAAATTTTTCATAACTCCTGTACCCAATTAGACAAAGTATCGGTGGTGCAACCCTTTAGCAAATTGCCGTCAACTGCCCGTTCGACGT
>JBGUMP010000062.1:0-10312 GCA_045116875.1 Elusimicrobiaceae bacterium
CCAGTATTGGAGATTTGATTTATTTCTCGTTTGTGGGACGCCACACTGGCAGCGAATTATGGCTAGCCATGTCTTCGGCAGATTTGCTTATATCTTTGGTTCAATCCCGGTATATTTGGATTGTAATTCTACTCCTTGGAATGACGGTAGTTGCCATAACATTGGTTATAAAGATTGTTAATCGGGCCTATCATCCCATTTTATATAAGCCCTGGCGGTATTGGGCGTGTTTTTGTCTGTCTTTATTTATGCTTTTCTTTGCTTTTAGGGGACATCTTGGATTTCGTTTGCGTCCGTTGGCGGTGGCTGATGCTTATGAGTCTGGTGATGTTGCACAGGGTAATTTAATGCTTAATAGTCCATTTTGTATGTACAAAAATATCTCAAAAAAATATGCCCCTTTGCCCCGAGAAGTTGCCAGAGAAGAAGCTATTGAGCGCAGCAAAAAATTGCTCGGTTCTCAACAAGAAAAATTTATTGACCCCTCCTTTCCGTTATTGCGTCAGCGTAATAATTTTAATTTACCGGGTCATGGATATAATATGGTCGTCCTACTATTGGAAAGCTGGGAATATCCTTATACGGATGCTTTGGCGGGGACCCATTATGGCGTTACGCCAAACTTGGATAAATTAATATCTCAAAGTTTAGTTTTTGAGCAATTTTATGCTTCAGGTCAACGTAGTATTCACGGTGCCGGAACCTCTATGACTGGTGTGGCGCAAGTGGCTGGGCTTCCTTATTTTTCGTTGGGATTAGAAACACATCATTTCACTGGCTTAGCAGAATTGCTTGAATCGGCTGGATATAAGACTATTTTTGCGCGATCGGCGGATTGGAATTCATCTAAGATAGGGACGGTGGCTCAATTGACCGGATTTGATGAAATTTATGGAAAAGAAAGTATGCCTTCTTTATTGGACTACAAAACAGAGGGTTTTATTTCTGATTATGACAGCTTGCAATTTTTGGCAGACAAATTGAAGGACTTGCCAACGCCCTTTTTTGCGTTTTTCTTTTCAGTAGCAACCCATCCTCCCTTTGATATACTACAAGAGTATAAGCCGAGCGTGCGTCTATCGAAAGAGGTAGAAGATAATGATTATTTAAATGCGCTCGGTTATACTGACTGGGCCTTGGGGAAATTTATAGATAGACTTAAAGAACAGGGGCAATACGACCATACTATTTTTGTAGTTCTTGGCGACCATACATTGGGACGAGGAAGTAATTTGTATACGAAATTTCATGTCCCTCTTTTTATCCATGCGCCGGGGTTAATTTCTCCATCAAAAAATCAGCAGGTAGGTTCTCAAGTTGATATATTACCGACGATTTTAGACATATTAAATATTAGCGCGCCTTACGTCGCTATGGGAAACAGTTTGTTAGATAAGACGGCTGCGCGTTTTGCGTTTGCTTCCCAGGATGGACGGGTGCTGGAATGGGTCCGCCCTGAAGGACAGGTAGAATATGTGTCTAATAAACGTATAGAATCTACGGCAACATTGCCCCCAGGGGAGGAGCGCGATTTGTTGGCTTTAAACCGTGCTGTATATGAACTTCTGACGGAAGATCGTTGGGCTCCCAAAGAATTATAAATCAGACTAGAAACAAGAAACGACTAATTTGTCCAATTGCTTTTGTAATTTTAGGACGTTGTCTGTCCCCCCGGTTTGCGTTTTGTCGTAAATGCTGCGAGTAAGTTTTTCCAATTTGGCTTGTTTTTCCGGCGTCAAAACTGGGATGGGCAGTTGTTTTAACGGAGCACTATAGAGTTCCAACAATTTTCCCTTGCGTTTGCCGTTGGATTGCAGCCAAGTTAGGTACGGGGCAGAATTTAATAATCCTAAAATTGTCCATAATGTGTAGGGAGTTCTTGGTTTTGTAATAAAATACACATCGCTACTGGCATACCAGGGCGTTTGGGTGTAGGCCGCACATACTTTTCGTGCACGATGAGGCAATACAATTTTTTCAGTTTCAAAATTTAGTTTACGCCTTACGGAACCAAACCAAAAATGTCCTCGTGCCAGTTGTTTATCAATTCCGTTGTTATTTTGTCTGCGAGCCAATAACGTGGTTTTAAATTGTTCCAGGTGGATAAGTAAATGCGGATAATCCGCTACATGCATATCGCGGTCATTAGGATAGAAAAAATCAATGAGCCACAAGCGCGCTTTTGTGTTGGGTACGTAGGCACGTATATCGGAATTTTTAAAGAAGGGTTTTAATTTTGCCAACTCGGTTTTGGTAAGAGCCATTGCGTTTTTCTGGGAATCCGTAAGTATAAATGCTTTGTCGCACCCGGTCATAAGTCCATTGGAAACATGCGCAATATCACTCAAAATATGTGGCGCGTTTGCCATTCGGTGCAGCAGCGTATCTTGTGGTCCAGTGGGTTGTGTGTGTAAAAAGTGATCCGGTCCGTAAAACAGACTATGTTGAGCCATGGGAACGGGGGTTTTATCCCCCATAAGACACACCAGTTCTTTATTTCCCTTTTGAAATACGCTTACCAGCGTATGTAGATTGGCTTCTTTAAAAAGGCGCTTCTCTTCAAAATTAATCAGCCGAAGAAAGGTTGATTGTTGACGTAGTATTTGCCGTAGATGGGCCGCCCCGGCTGCGGTAGAAAAATATGGAGTTGTAATAAACCCGGCTATCCCCTCCGGTTTGAGCAGGTGTAATGCCAAGTAGAAGAAAAAATACATCAAATCCCCTTTGGGCATTACATAATTTTTCCAGAGTATATTCTTGCGCAATTGATTAAAAATAGCGGCATGGTCTTTTTGTCCGATGTAAGGTGGGTTTGCAATGACCACGTCTACTTTTCCCTTTGTAAGTTGAAACAACACACTGCGCCCATCTTTTTCTGCTAAAGCATCTGTACAGAGACAGTGCGACGAATTGATGGGCAATTGATTGAGGGCTGTTTTGGAAATGTCTGCCGCAAATAATTGACGAGTAAAAATATCTTTCAATAGTGCTGTTTGGGAAACATGGGGCTCTTGTATGTGGCGGCGTTTACATAGTTCGAGTGCAAACGGAATGAGTAATCCCCCCGTTCCAGCGGCAGGATCCAGCACGGTAAGTTTGCTCCAACAAGTTTTGGGACGAGTAGCTTGCCAAGCGTCTAATACCTCGCAGGCTAATCGGCTTGCTAGGGTAGCGGGCGTGTAAAAAGAGCCGGTTTGTTTTTGGACAGATTTTCTACTTTTCATGGTGCATTGTTAACCGTATTAATGCCAATTGCACAAACATTCTGTAAAATTTATCTTCACTACTAGTAGGATACATAAAATTGAGCAAACTGAAAAGCAACCCACAGGGCTCTGTGCAGTTGCTTTTAGATTTAAGGAAATACAAATTACACTACTCTAGTTCAATATCTTTATAGGGATCATGCGGAAATAATGTTTTTAGTTCATTAAACCAATTTTCGAAATTTTCATAGTAGTTTTCCGGTAAATACCCCTTGTCCTTTTGAATTTTCAAATACGTGGCGTAATAATATAATTTACGCACGTGTTCAAGATTGGGGTTGCCTCGGTAAGGGGTGCCCGTGTGCAGCACACTTTTAGAGTGTGTGAAAACGGGGCGTGGCAGCCAAATATTAGGGTCTTTGGGATGTGAATAGAGCACGAAGCGTTCAATGTTGCTTCCTAGGGTGGTCTCATAAGACTCGTCGGGAGTATAATCGGTTACTGTTTTTGAAAGACGAGAGCGGGGCCAGCGATTGTGGGTAGTGATCCACAACTCTAAATTTTTAAACAATACCTGGGTTTCTTCCGGTGAGAAGATGGGGCCTTTTGTTGCAGAAAATGGAAAATCTGTGGCTGTTCTTAATAGTGGAGATGATGTATAGTATCCGCGCACCTGGTAAATTTCGTCAACTAGATCTTTGGGCCATGTGGAAGGGATATTCTTTTTAGCTAATCTTTCCATTCTACGGGCAAATGCAATTTCGCTTATTTCTGCTTGTGTCAAGGGTGATATAGGATCCTCGTGTGCAATCTCCTTGCGTGGCCAATGACCGTTGACGGCAATCCAATCCTCTAGTTCTTCTAACAGAGCACGAATTTCTTGGGCGTAAGTGGGGTCATAGTAAGAGCGCACTTCCTGCATGTTTTGTACTATTTCCTCCGGGAGATTGGTAAATTTTGCTCTAGCCAATATTTGGTTGGCTTCATATGCCAATGCTGTTTCGTATTGTTCTACAAAATTTTGGGGATCCTCATGCATTTTAGGCCAGGATTGATGTGTGTCAATCCAGGCGTTTAAATTATCTAAAATACGCTTGCCTGTGTACTTGGGGGAAAAATCATATCGCAAACTTAGTAATTCGGCCCGTGCGGGGTTGGAATTGGGAATGCTTGTATCCTCCAATACGGATTTTAATTGTTTCCCTAATTTTACTTCTAAGATTTGTGTAGGGGTATATTGCTCCATAGGAAGAATGTGCCCCTCTACTGCAATAATTGTGCGGGGGTAGGTGTTGTATTCAGCAATAAACTTATGGGTAAGTAACAACGTTTGTTCTATGGAGGTCATTGCTGGAAAAGACTGCTTGGCCAATACAGCAAAAGGTTGCGATAGCAAGGATTGGGAAATTGGGGTAGTAAATGCATAATGTGGAAACGGCGTTAGCTTCCTATAGGATGCTAATCTCGTAAGATGTGTTGGACCGCCATGCTGGGAAGAACTGCGTATACTTTCTGTGATTATTCTAGGAAGTTTCATCATTTGGCCGTACATCGAGGTATTGGCAAGTAATAGTAGCCCTAAAAACAGATATCGAGTTTTTCGCATAAATGTTATCCTCCGTACCATATCATAACAAGTATTGTTTCAAAAAACATGGGTCTTTTGGGTACCTTAATATGGATTTTGGGCCTATGCAAACGCCCCATTTCACCAGCGTGAAACGGGGCGTAAACGGTACAAGTAACAGTTATTTTACTTTTTTGCCAGCTTCCAATTGTAAGGTGACAGTAGTGATGTCCGTTACTATGGAAGGACCGAAGAATTGGATGGGGCCGGGAAATACAAATTGATCTTCTGTACCCCACACAGCGCGTACTTTTGACAAATAAGCAAACGGTTTGCCTTTGAGCTCAACCAGTGCTTTTTTGATGACGGGTTTTTCTTTGCCTTTGCGGCGTTCAATGTTCATCATCATGGTCAGCGGTACGCCGCCACATTCCCAATCTTGTGCTTTACGGGTTAATTTTTTAACCGACGATAAATAACCACTGCATTTGTTAAGTGCCAACACGGCAGCATTATACCCCAGTGCATAGGTATAGGTCGCATCAAAGGTAGAGGGAACTCCGCAACGTCCTTCATACCCAAAGAAGTGGGTAATCGTGGAAAATTTACCTGTATATTTACCAGCTTTTTTTAGTTCAGCCAAGCGCGTTTTAATCATTTCCACCAACAATTTTTCCGTTTCAATTAACGATACCTGCACGTTCCCATGCGGATCGCGGTCCAGCATAAGTTGGCTGGCAATTCCGGCGGGAAGCGATTTCATGAGGTCTGCTAATTTCTTAGGTAACTTGCCTAGGATAAATTCTTTCTTGGCGGCCAATGTAGTGCATTTGGCCAGGGCAGCTTCATGATCGGCCAATGCATCGTTTAAAGCGCCAATAAGTTCTTTCATCTCCGGGATGAATTCAATAAGCCCTTCTGGAATAAGAACAATACCGTAATTCTTACCGGCTTTAGAGCGTTTTACAATGAGATCTACCAATTGATTAACTACTTGGCTTAACGTCATTTTTTTAGCGAGGACTTCTTCGCCAATAAGCACCGCATTGGGATGCGTTTTTAAGGCCACTTCCAACGTAATGTGGGAAGCACTGCGACCCATCAAACGAACGAAGTGCCAATATTTGCGAGCGGAGTTCATATCGCGTTCAATATTACCCACCAGTTCCGCATAAATTTTGGTAGCGGTATCAAACCCAAACGATGTTTCAATATGTTCGTTTTTTAAATCTCCGTCGATAGTCTTGGGAACGCCGATGACAGAAATGTCTACCCCTTGTTGTTTTAAATATTCAGCAATTACACACGCATTTGTGTTGGAATCATCCCCCCCTACTACAACTAGGGCATCCATTTTGTTTTTCAGCAAATTGTTTTTGGCAGTGGCCAATTGTTCATCGGTTTCAATTTTGGTACGGCCGGATTGAATCAAATCAAAACCGCCTGTGTTGCGGTAATCTTTCATCAGCGCGGGCGTGATTTCAATGAACTTGTTATCTACAATTCCACTGGGTCCGCCTAAAAAACCGAACAGTTTGTTTTTCGAATTGGCTTTTTTGAGCCCGTCAAGTAATCCGCCAATGACGTTGTGTCCGCCCGGAGCTTGACCGCCGGAAAGAACCACTCCCACACGCACTGCTTTTTTGCAGACAGCCGCGTTGTTGCCTTTGACAAAGCTAACAGCCGGCAAGCCATATGTGTTCGGGAAAATTTTTTTAACGGTAGCTTGATCCGCTACGGATTTAGTAGCTTTACCAAGTTTGGGTTTAACAAAGGCCGGGCCTTTTTTAAGAATATTGGGAAGAACGGGTTGAAACTTACCGCGTTCTTGTTGCAATTCAGAACAAGCACATTTGGGCATGATACCCCTCCTAGTAAAAATAAAATATTTCCTAAATTATACAAAATTAGAAGATCGCGTACGACATATCCTTCATATAATAACGGGGAACCGCTTTTGCAAAACAGGTACCAAGTTTAGTAAAATAAAACTGTTGCCCCCATAGCTCAATGGATAGAGCACCTGCCTTCTAAGCAGGGGATTACAGTTCGATTCTGTATGGGGGTATTTTTGGGGAAGATTTATTTAAAAAAACACTCCGGCATATACCGGAGTGTTTTTTTAGCTGTATATTTGTTTATTTCCCGTCTGTCTGTGTGGCAGGAGTATCTGCATCCGATTCTTCAGAGACGGATTGCTGCGGTTTGGTGCCGGCTGATTTTTGTTGCTCCGATTGAAGGCCGGTTTCAATCTTCTTCAATACCTTTTGCGCCGGGATAATTTCCCCCATATTCACAATCGGATCCGTGGGTAAAGGATCAAACCCAGGCGGTACACCAAAGTCAGGTTTTGTCATATACGACGGCGATTTCTGCATTTGTTCAATAGCCGCGGGGTAGGAACCGATAAGACCGCGGGTGAGGAACGGTAACCCTGTGGGAATCCGTGCAGGGAATAAACCAATACTCTTAGCGGAAGCCCCAAAACATAGCGCCAGGGACATAATCGGGATCCACATCGAAGACAAAGAGGCATCGCTCTTTTGAATAACCCCTTCGTTAATTTGGCTGTCAGTATATCCGCTTACAATTTGTGGCACGATGGCAATACCCAGTTGTTGCACGGGGAAACCAGTCATTGTTTTATCCACCAAATTGCTCATTCTTGCATCCAGTGCTTCCCCTGTAAGACCGGAAGTTTTGGACAGAGCATACTTGCTGAGTTTTACACTCTTGTTGGACAGCTTTTGAAAGGATTGCGTCATGTTAGCTGTACCAAGCCCCATTAAGGCAATGCCTAGCATGCCGGGGCTAAAGTAACCGTCATAGCCATTGCTATAGAGCAATGTAACCCCCGCCGCGTTAAGTGCAAAGGAAATTTTAAGCATGCGGCGGAACTCATCCCCTTCGCGCGCTGTTTCGAGTAGAGCCAATGAAGGTTTAGCCGTAGCACGCGCCAATAACGGGAATCCAATCACGCTTAAGTTTGTTAACAGGTTTACATAATTGTTGCGGTTGGTTTCCGGAACAAAACCGGGTAATTCATTATTTTTAAGAGTCGGGCGAATAATTTGGCTACCGGCCTTGTTAAAAGCACCCGATTCAAACCCGGTAAACGCTGTGGCAGCAATTACCAGCGGCAATACTTGTTTGGAACCTAGTAAACGCAAGGTTTCCCAACTGTGTTTGCCAGTTTGCGTAAAGAGCGTTTTTGTATTGTTCCAGCCCGTCTGGAATAGAGATTTTGGCCTCTTCCACTGTAAAGGTTCAAAGGGCATAAAACCTTTCATCTTGCCAATTTCTGTGCTGATACGCGCGGAAGATACCCAGGTTAACGCTCCGGCGGATAACGTGCCTAATACGGGGAACGCTAACGAGAAGTCGATATCCTTGTCGAAGTAGTTTGCCACAAACGGCGGTAATAACAAAGCTACTGAACCGATGTTTTTGTACATCATGCTCTTAAGCAAGGTTCCACCCCCACCCATGGAATCAATGAGTAAGTTGAGGCCGGAACGGGACAACGCAGATGATACACCGATAGCCGCACCGGATACAAACAACGGCCACACAGCCGGTGGATTTTGCTTGTCCACTTTCCCTTTAAAACCTTGGAAAGCGGCAAATCCTAAACCAGCCGTGGATATACCTAAGGCAACCTGTAAAGTACGTAGAGCGCCAATTTTCATCACCAACGGCGAGAATAGCGGAGCCGCTAGTGAAGGAAGATACGGGAAAGCCAAGGAAATCCAGGTCTTATCTGTTTCTGTGATACGGTCCCCATAGATATTTTCCAAGGGAGCAATTAATCCAACAGAGGCAGAGCTTAAACTTAACCCGGTAGCCCACATTAACGGGGTTAATTTATCCTTGCTGGTAGTTCCAAACAAGCGCAACGGTGTATTGAACGAACCTTGTTGCGTAATGCCTAAGAAAGGTTGTAATTGTCCTTTTGGCAAGCCGAATGAAAATTTAGGTGTTTGGGTAAGCAATTGTCCATTGCGATACCAAGCAAGGGTTCCTCCCTGTTCTAACACAGCAGAAGCATCATGCAAACCTAAGTATGGGTTTGTCCGGAACGTAACCGGCAAGGTTTGTAGCGTGCCATCTGCTAAACGGGCTTGCACCGGGATGGAGAGTGAATACTTGTTATTCGATTTGCGGAACAGGTTACCCAGTGAAAATTTCTTTTCAGGAATTAGTTTTAATTGCAGTTCTGGCCCAGTGTAACTTTGGGAAGCGCGTAACAAGGCAGGAACATCTTGTGCATCAATAGTTAGTTTGAATTGTTGGGCTTGTTTAAGTTTGCCCATATCATTGCCTAACGTCAACATAAACTGCCCTTTTTTGTTAGGTGTGATGACAACACGTTGATAGGAGCGAGCGCCCACACCGGGAATACCACCCCGCATCCAGCGTTTGGGTTGCATTTGGATGGATAAAGGTAGCAACGCCGGTGTCACTTGCCCTTTTTTATCCATAAACAAAGCGGCTCCCATGTCTTGCAATCCTTTGGCGGCATGACCGGCTTCTCCTCGTGCAAAAAGTTGGGAGGTCCATGCGGGTGCTTGTAGATTTCTGTCCGCTTTGACTGCGTCTGTAATGTTAGTAAAGGCTTTGTACAAAGTTGGATTAGAGAACATAGTTCTGTCAATATCAAATTGTGCAGTAATGTTATCTAATAGGATTTGTCTATACCGTTGCGTATAGTTGGCGCGCAAAGCACTCCACTGGCGTGACAGCCAACCTATATTCAAAAATTCAGCATTTGCGTTGACGATGGCTGCGTTGAGTATGCCTTCAATATTATTAACTTGTTCCGTGGTCAATTCCGGCGTGCGTGCCAATACTTGGCTTAAAGCGGCTCGGTCCAACGTAGGAACACCCAGCGGGCTATGAACCAGATTGGGAGCTTTGAAGGAGGAAATATTTTGCGGAACCGAGATCGAACTGGCTTGGATTTGTACACGGGCGGTTCCTAAGTCTTCCAGCGCAAAACCGCGTTCTTCTCCCAGTTTGGCAAAGTTTTTAGCAAGCGTTGCCCGGTATGAGCCGTTTTTGTTCCAAGGCCATAATGCAGCAAGGCCGGAACGATTTGCAAATTGTGTGTTGGTTGTAAGGGCGGCGTCTTGTGCCAACGCATTGAATGAGTCAATGGTGCGGGCCGTCATAGTGCCGTCCGCTTGTTTAGCCATTTGGGCTACATCAATGGATAAAACGCCCGTTTCGGTTGAAAAACGGAGGGACTGGGCGGCAATTTGGCTGGTGGATTGGACAAAGCCCGGGAATTTAGGTAACTCAACTCTGGCAGCGGTAAAGAGCGGAAGCTGTTCTAGCACCACAGGAGCCATAGATCCCTTTACTTTGCCAGGAACGTTTATCAGGGCCCGTAATTTGGGAGCAATATTTAACCGACGCAACATGGTTGCACGTTGTGCGACTGTTGCTCCGCCGCGTGCCATAGATGAAGCTTTTGTAATAGCCCGTGCAATTTTAATGCCGGACATACTCCACTTAGTAAAGTCCACTACACACCAAA
>JBGUMP010000063.1:0-7635 GCA_045116875.1 Elusimicrobiaceae bacterium
GCCTAATAAAATCGCAAGTAATAACTGTTTATTCATAGATATTCCTCAAAATCCAAGTCCTCCGGATAATAACCCACCTAACATCGGAGACAAAATCAGAATAAAAATCGTTGGAAAGATAAACATAAATAACGGGAATAACATCTTAGTGGATGCCTGCGCGGCCAATTTTTCCGCTTTATTTAAACGGCGAGAACGTAAGTCAGCTGAAAAGTTACGCAACAAATCTACCAAGCTGGTACCTAATTCATCAGACTGAATAATTAACCCAACTAGAGAGCGAACTTCTTGCACCCCCGTACGAGCAGCCAATCTTTCCAGCGCTTCACGGCGGGAGTACCCCAACTTGATTTCACCGATCATCTTATCCAGCTCATCTTCCAAAATCGTTCTTTCTCGTGCTACTTTGATAATTCTTTCAAAGGCGGTTAAATAATCTAACCCAGACTCGATAATCAAAGCCGCCAAATCTACCGTCGTAGAGAAATTCCCCAAAATTTCTTGTTGGCGTTTTTGTATACGCCCACGCAAGATTGCATCCGGCAAGATAAAACCGACCGGTACAAAAATAATCGGCCAAAATGCTTTAAATAATAGCATCATAGCTGCCGGCAATGCAACGGCCACTAAAATTTTAATATATAAGATATCTACGGGTTGCGGTTTTTCCGGGCTACCCAGTTGCATATACATCGTTTCCAAGGGTTCTTCCAAATGAAACGTGCGCAAGCAGAACATTGCCAAGCGGTCTACAAGTTTAGCATCAGGATTTAAGCGCGCAAAACTGGATGCAGACTTATACCGGCGTACAGCCACGTCCACAATTTCTTCTTTTTCTTGGCTGGGCGAAAAAAGACGCAAAATGCCAAAAAATACGGCAATAGCACCTATTGCGGACAAAAGCTTCAAACAAATCATCGTAAGATTGCTCATAATTATACCCGAATTTCTCCCAACTTTTTAAGTACCTGCATCCCGATAAAGATCCACACTACACAGAACAGGAAAATAGCCATACCAATCGGGCTGGTATAGAAAGAAATCATTTGGGTAGGGTTAAATACAAACATAACCATCATCATGATAAACGGCATGACACTTACCACAATAGATTGAATACGCTGTTGTGCGGTTAATGCTTGCAATTTTTCCTCTAGTTTGCTCTCTTCACGTATGTTTTCAACCAAACGGGCAAAAATAACAGGTAAATTACCACCCACCTGGCGCTGAATGATAATAGCTTTTACAACGTACGCTAGCATACGGCTATCCACACGGGCTACCAGTCCGTCTAATGCCTGTTCAAAGGGGGTACCTAATTGATAGTTTTTAACAACCAACCCAAACTCATCCGAAATGGGAGGCAATAAATCTTTGGATACCATTTCAAACCCTTGCACAATGTCCATACCGGAACGCAAGGAGTTAGATAACAAAATAAGCGCATCCATCAACTGTTTATTTACTTTCACCCCACGGCTGCGTTTTAGGGTCTCTAAAATGCTTGCCGGCACCCGCACGCTAAATACGGCTCCTATTGCCACAAAAGCTAGGAAAACAAACACACCCAAAAATCCGCCAATCATCCATCCAAATAAAAAGCCCAACACCATGAAAATGGCAATCACACCAAACACAATATATTTCACATCGATAGATACAAACTGACGGTTAAAATCTTCTGCCCACGAAGCACTTTTTGCCCGGTAATCCTCCATCATTTTGCCAATAGAGTCGCGCTTATTATGAATCAAGAAATAGACAAACATTCCCGCAAACAAAGACCCTACCAAAATCAGGACTAAAGTAAACATACGATCCGCTTGCGTGGTTTGGAAAGAAGCGGCACTCGGAACAGCATCCGGCAGAGGGGTCCCCATAAATTGCGCGTATAAATGGTTTGCTAATACCACTACAGCCATCACAGACTGACGATATTTTTCGTCACGTTGAGCCACCGGACTGGAGAATGACTCAATAGTGCTAAAAAATTCATTGTTAATAAGTTCCAAAGTGGAAAGCATGGAGCGAGCGCGCCCTTCCATACTATCTTTCATTACATACAATTGATTGGAACGCAACAAATCTTTGTTTAATCGGTCCAGTGTGGCCATCAAATTTAAACGGTTACCCACATATCCACGCGACAACTGTTCTAGTACAATAGGTCTGTTAGGATCCAGCGATTCGGCTGCTCTACCTAAATACAAATACACATTGGAAAAAGCCTGCCGCCACAAATCCACCTCGCTATAAGTTTGGTTCTCCCCTTGCACGAATAATATTTTCTGATTATTCATACGGGTCAATTCTTCCGGGAACCAACTAGGTACAGTAACTGGTTTTTTAGAAGCAGCGCCACATAAATCGGTCAATGTATATTCAGTTTCTTTAGAATCTACATTAAAAAATCCCGCTAATATACGCATCTTATCTTGCGCACACTGGATTTTTTTTAAATCTTCCGTATCCAAAGAACGCGCACCGAGCACACCCGGCAAGAGAACCATTACCAAGCTGACTGCAATTATTTTAAACCAAGATATGTGTCTATTCATATATTCATTAAGCCACTGGTGGAGTCGGAGGTTCAGGCACCTGCGGTGCTTGCGGAACAGGGGCTTGTGGCGCCCGAGGCGCAGGGGCTTGCGGAGCTTGTGACACAGGCGCTTCTGGAGCCTGCGCCGGAGCTTCCGGAGTCTGCGGGCCGACCACAACCGCCTGTTGTACCTGTAAATTTTCTATAGCGCGCAAGTCCGGCTCACCGTTTTCATCTAACGGAACAGCTCCTTGCGTAAACACATCCTTTGCAACCGGACATCCTTTCGCGGCAAATTCATCATAAAATGTAGGCAAATTGCCCGTAGGAGCAAAAACGCCTTGCACTTTTCCATTTTCATCAACTCCGGTTTGCACATAACGGAACAAATCGGTAGACTGAATTTCATGGTCAATTTGTCCATGCATTTCCGTAATATAGGTCACTTTACGGGACCCGTCTGAAAAACGGGAGAGTTGTACAATCAAGTTCACCGCGGAAGAAATCATTTCACGAATAACGTGTACAGGCAAATCCACCCCTGTTTGCAAACACATGGCCTCCAAACGAGATAGACCATCGCGCGGTGTATTGGCGTGAATAGTGGTCAAAGATCCTTCGTGACCTGTATTCATGGCCTGTAACATATCCAACGCTTCTCCACCACGACACTCCCCTACCACAATACGGTCCGGGCGCATACGCAAACAGTTCTTTACTAAATCCTGGATGGTTACGGCCCCTTTTCCTTCCACGTTCGGCGGGCGGCTTTCCAACGATACCCAGTGGGGCTGTTGCAAGCGAAGTTCCGCCGTATCTTCCACCGTGATGATACGTTCGTCATCAGCAATATAACCTGAAATAGCATTTAAGAAAGTAGTTTTACCGGTACCGGTACCGCCACAGACAATGATGTTTTTACGGATTTTAACGCACTGCTTAATAAACTCCATACAAGCAGGGCTAATAGTTCCAAAACGGTAATAATCTTCCGGCCCAAACGGCTTTTGAGAGAAACGACGAATGGTGAGCGTAGGGCCCGAAATAGCCAACGGAGAAATGATGGCGTTCACACGAGAACCGTCTTTTAAACGGGCGTCCACCAGTGGGACTGATTCATCGATACGACGCCCCAAGGGGGCCACGATACGTTTAATAACCTGTACTACCTGATCATTATTTCTAAATTTGTATTTAGTAAGCGTTAATTTCCCTTTTTGCTCGATAAAAATTTTATCGAACGCGTTTACCATAATTTCCGTAACAGCGGGGTCCCGCATTAAAACTTCCAGCGGCCCTAACCCCAAAATTTCGTCCAACAATTCGGCTGAAAATCGGGAACGCTGTTCACGCGAAAATTGCAAATTGGGTTGTTTCTGCAAAATATCGTCCACAATGGCCGCCACCCGTTTGCGGGTTTGGTCACTGGCAGTGCTTTCATCGCTTACCACAATGTGTTCAATTTCAAGCGTGTGAACCACTTCTTTGTGCACTTTTTGCTTTAGATCGTCCCAAAAAGAAAGCTTAGTTCCTTCTTTTTCTTCTTCTGTAGCAACGTGGCTCTCATTACCTTTCGCAGTTCCGTCATTAAATAGTATGGGGCTCCATATTTCCTGTGCAGCTTGCGTAAATTCTTCGTCGGATACCGAAGCAGTCCAATCCTTGGGTGCTGGTTTTAAATCGCGAATTTTAGCAAGCACCAATCGCAAACCTTTTACCCACTCTGCTTGAGGATTAACGATAATTTCCACTTCTCTACGGTTTGAAGTGGACATAACATCCTCATCCCAAGGCAAAAAGACATCTACTTCTCTGCCCAACGAAGAGTAAAAGCGTTCTACTTCTTCGTAGGGAATGGACCCGGGCATATCAAAGGCATTGCAAATTACACTCATCCGGTCCATGGGATAATGTTGTTCTTTATAATCATTAAAAAGTTGTACTGTAGCATTTAGATGAGAGCGAGTTGCCTGGGAAACCCAAAACAACTTGTCAGCAATATCAAACGCAAACGCTTGCATGGGAAAACTGGAATCCACATCTAAAAAGATATCAAAAGTTTGCGCCAAACGCGACAAAATAGGAATTAAAATTTTAGGTGTAATGGAGGCTACTTGCGCACGCGTATTACCCAAGGGTAATACGCCCACCCCCCACTGTGACATTGAAATTTTACCACGTAGCAAACCACCTATCACTGCAATATTGGTATTCCCCAACGTCTGCAAAATATCGGCCACGCTAATGGGATTTTTGATGTTCAAATAAAAGCTATGTTCTTGACGAGCTAACGGATCAAGCGGAACAATTAATACCGGGCGTTTTTGAATTCCCGCCCAGCCAAGCGCTAAATTTAAAGTAAGAGTTGTCTTCCCGGCGCCCTCTTTAGGGCCCGAAAATGCAATAATTTTTGCTTCAGTTTGAGCAGTTTGTTTTTCGTCTGGCATATCAACTATTCTACAATTTCAACAGTAATGAACAAGAACAGAGAGCGCTGTTCTTCTGTCACGTCTTTATTCTTAAATAAAAGCCCAATCAAAGGGAGCCGGCCTAAGAAAGGCACACGGTCTTCACTTACGTTACGGGCGCTGCTTTTAAGCCCCCCGATAACAAGCGTTTCCCCACTGTTAAGTTCCACGTGGGTTTCCACGTCACGGTTGGTAAAAGAAGGTGCCGTAGCGGTACCAATTACAACGGTACGGGAATAGTCCACCGTAGATACAGACAATTGAACTTGCAAATCGATGATATTGTTGCGTTCCGGAATAATAGTGGGCATCACGTTAAGCAGAATACCATAGTCTTCCAGTTGAGATCCAACCCCTTGATTGTTTACAACCGGTATCGGCAC
The DNA here is from genome assembly GCA_045116875.1 of Elusimicrobiaceae bacterium. Classification (GTDB taxonomy): domain Bacteria; phylum Elusimicrobiota; class Elusimicrobia; order Elusimicrobiales; family Elusimicrobiaceae; genus Avelusimicrobium. The sequence continues at coordinate 5,391 of JBGUMP010000063.1, forward strand.
GCGGCCACCGACTGTAATTTTGGCACTACTTCCGGATGAAGTAACAATTTTGGGATTAGAAAGCACTTGTGCACGCCCTTCTGTTTCCATTAAACGAAGACGCGTGGTCACGGCTGTTTTACGTTCAAACTCACCTAACGATAAAATCCCCGGGATTGTAGCTTCTTCAAAATCAAAAAGCTGGTTCCAGGAGAACCCTTTTACGCTTTGTAGTGTACCGCTGATTTCTACCACGTCAGCGCTGACAGCTACCAACCGCGTTTTTTTGGCATGCACGCAAGAAGGCGCAAGCATGCTTAGAAGAAAAACTGCTCCTGCAACTGCATAAGTAATCTTTTTATTCGTCATGTATAATTCCATTAATTAAATAATTTTTCAAAAGTTGCAATTTCCATTAAGTAGTTAGCTTCATCTCCAGCGGCACGTAAGGTTATGGAAATATTTCCATCTTTTTGGGCCAATGCCAAGTACTGCGCATCGCGCGGAGAAAGGGCCAATACCACATAGGCAGTATTATCATCCGTCCCCACCGTTATCACCTGCACGTTTTGCAAGAGAGTTGCGGTAACGTTTTGATGACGCTCATCTTTCATAACAGCATCGAACGTCACCAACACATCTACATAATCATTAGGAGAAACAACTTGTGCTACGGCTTTGGGTAAGTTGAGCAGGAGTGCGCCTCTTTTTTGATCTTTAATTTTGCTAGACACACTAGTCGCATCGGTTTTTGACTTTTCAGCAGGCACATTCTTGGAAGATTTACTCATGGCGCACACAAGAGCTGAACTCATCAATAATAAACAAAGCCCTAACGTAACTTTTCTCATAAATATTTCTCCCTTAGTTAAATAACTTTTCAAAAGTTGCAATTTCCATTAAGTAGTTGGTTCCATCGCCGTGAGAACGTAAAATTACAGAAAGATCCCCTTCCTTTTGGGCCAATGCCAAGTACTGTGCATCACGCGGCGTAAGCGCTAGCGCGAGGGAAGAACTTTCATTAAACGCAGCTGCATCTTCGTCCTTATTCTTCAAAGCTCCGGCCGATTTGGCATCTAATCCTTGCCCTAAATCATTACCAACGCCCAGCACTTTTACATTTTGCAACAGCGTGATAGTTACATTTTGCTGACGACCATCTTTCATGACAGCAGAAAAGGTCAGCAGAACGTCTACGTTGTCATCCGGCTTAATAAGACTCGCTGTAGCTATCGGAATATTGTTGACAATAAAACCGCGCATTTGCACCGGAATTTTGCTAGATAACCCCGCTTCGGGCGATAAAGAGGTAATGGCGTATTTAGAAATTTGATTCCCGCGAGGAATTTGAATACGCGCTACAGCGTTTTCAATAGCTTTAAAATCCGCATCGGTGGAATAGGTAAAGGCATCTTTTTGCACATAAGCCGCCGGAACAGGTTTGGTTTGAATGGATTCCCGCTTGATTACTTCACGCTCTTTAATGTCACGCGTGGGCACAAAAACGTATTTTACATTTTTGGACTCGTTGAGCTTCTTTTCCGCTCGGCTTACAATCATAAAATATACAACAGCTGCTAAAATAGCTAAAAGCAGCGGAAATAAAAATCCTTTTCTCATTTCGTCTCCTTACAACTAAAATTAATAATTCAAAAATCTGTTTTATCTTTGATCCGAACTTAAATACGCCTTCTCAACCGGCATACGTGCCGTGGCTGTTAACTTACGGATCCCATTACGGCGGGGCTCATCGGCCAAAATATAACTCGTACCCGGGTAAGCCAACTTAAGCGGATACACCACCGTTACAATTACATCTTGGTGCCGGTGTTTTTTATACATGGGGTCCACCCCCGTCGTTTCCACCTTCACCTGTACACTAACTCTTTCTGCATCCCGCCCAAACACTTTTCGTTTGGACTGATCAATCTTTTGCTGCATCGTTGTCCGGTTTGCAATGCCGCTGGGTTTATCAACCCCCACCAGCGCTGCAATACGGGCAAATTCATAGGAAGCATGATTTAGCACAATCGTGCGGTAAGCGATATTGCCATATTCCAAGACAAAGAAAACTATCAGCAGAAATACAGGCAAAATGAGCATTAACTCTACGGTTACCTGGCCACGCTTCCTATGAAAAATTTGCATAACTTAAGCTGCGCTGTTCACACCGCCCAAGATTTTTTGTTTTACATTTTCATACACTTCAGGCATGAAGCTCTTTACAGCAGCACCCACACCCAAAGCAATACCCACTACTACTACG
>JBGUMP010000064.1:0-8279 GCA_045116875.1 Elusimicrobiaceae bacterium
ATGGCTAAGTTACAAGAAAAGCGCAAAGCGTTAAGTGAACAAGTAGAGCAAGGGACGCGGGACTTATCACGTGCGAGTGGGACACCGGAACGTTCCGTCAAACAAACAATAGATTATGATGCACAATTGGATTAGGGAGTAAGGATGAATTTTGATTTTGAGAATTACGTAGTCCCGCCATTAAAAGGGCTCATGGTTCTGTTGCTGGAAACGGTTATAGCAGGGACGCTTTTCTTACAATTTTTTCCCACTGTGTTTGGAAGGTTGGCAGGCGCGCTATTAGGTTCGTTGGCTCCGTTTTTTGCAGCGCACGCCACAGTGTATCAACTTATACAAACGGGTTTATTGGGCGTTTACACAATACTGGCTATGGCCGGTATTGATTTAATCTTCTTGTTTTTGCTCTATAACTTGTTGGATAAAATACTTACCCGGAAAGGTTCGTGGAGTGAGTTGTTGTTTGTTGGTGTTCGTGCGGTGTGTGCTTTGTTGGGGTGGCAAGTTATCATAGGTATTGCCATTTGCGTGGGATTCTTTTGGCTGGATACCTTTTCGTCTCTGTGGTTGATTCCTCCTTTCCTGACGGATCATATTTGGGGAAGTGTGTATATGATGTTATGGGAAATCAGCTTGATCGTTGGGGGACTTGGCTTTGCCTTTACGGAAACACGCATTGGCGTATTGCAAGGGGGACGGACTTTTTTGTTGGAATACTTGCCGCTGTGGATGATTGTAGGATCTGTAGGCGTGTTGATAACTTGGTTCCCGGCAATGCTGATAGGGGAAAGTATCCCCTCGTGGATATTGCTTTTGTGGGGGTTTATGAATCATACACTATTGGTTATATTTGTGTTGATTTTCCTGTTCAATCAGCAGGGAATATCTGTCTATACACAACCCGAGACTTCAACTCCTGTAAACCAATAGAGTTTTATTGAGTATCTCGTGGGCTCTTGCGTGAAAAATTGCGCAAGAGCCATTTTTTGGGGAATCGTAAGGATAGAAAATATAGACCTTTTTAAGCACGGGGGGGCTATATTTAGTAAAATATAAACAATACACGGAGGGACTATGATAGAACTGTTCGAAGATCCTAGACTTGATAAACCTTCTAACGAGCCTGCCCCGGAAAGCCTCGTTAAATTCCGTCAAATTTCTCAAGATGCTCAAAAAGGAGCCGGAGAAGAACGTATTAAAGCTCAGCACGATAAGGGAAAAATGACTGCGCGGGAGCGTATTTCCTATTTATTAGACAAAGACAGTTTTATTGAAATTAAAAGCTTGATGGAGAGCTCCTGCAGTGACTTTGGTATCAAAGATAAACACATCAAGGGAGATGGCGTTATTACTGGGTTTGGCCGTATTAATGGGCGCGAAGTGGCCCTCTATGCCCAGGATTTTACCCAATTAGGTGGCTCTTTAGGTTTGGCTCATGCCCAGAAGATCGCCGCCCTTATGGATCGTGCGATCGATGCTAAGATCCCCGTAATCGGTTTGTTGGACTCCGGTGGTGCCCGTATTCAAGAAGGGGTAGATAGCTTAAATGGTTTTGGAGAGATATTCTACCGCAATGTAAAGGCGTCGGGTATCATTCCACAGATTTCCATCATTTTGGGCCCTTGTGCAGGTGGGGCGGCTTATTCCCCGGCACTTACTGATTTTATTTTTATGGTGGAAGGCATTAGCCATATGTTTATTACTGGCCCCGGTGCTGTAAAAGCGGCCACAGGGGAAGAAGTGGATTTTGATACCTTGGGCGGTAGTGTTCCCCATAGTGAAAAAAGTGGTGTGTGCCAATTCGTTGCCAAATCAGAACAGGATTGTTTCCGCCAAGTGCGTGAATTACTTTCTTTCTTGCCGCAAAATTGTGAAGAAAATCCGCCCTTGCAAACCACCAGTGATTTAGTAAACCGCCAGGTTCCCGTTCTAGAACGTGTATGTGAAATGGATCCTAAAAAAGCATTCCGTGTACATCATGTTATTTGGCGATTAGCAGATGATTTCGGTTTTTTTGAAATTCACCAAAATTTTGCCAAAAATGTAGTTACGGGATTTATCCGTTTGGGAGGTCGTGTAGTAGGAGTTGTGGCTAACAACCCTGCTGTTATGGGGGGCGCTTTGGATTGTGATGCCAGCGATAAAGCCGCTCGTTTTATTCGCTTCTTAAATGCGTTTAATATTCCGCTTCTAACTTTGGTGGATACAGGGGGATACTTGCCTGGTGTTGCCCAGGAACATGGTGGAATTATTCGACATGGAGCAAAACTGTTGTACGCCTATGCTGAAGCATCTATCCCCAAAGTAACCTTGGTATTGCGCAAAGCTTATGGCGGAGCCTACATTGCTATGGGTTCCAAGTATTTGCGGGGGGACTTTAACTTTGCTTTTCCATCGGCTGAAATTGCTGTGATGGGGCCCCGTGGTGCTGTAGAAATTTTGTATTCACGTGATCTGAAGAAAGAAACGGATGAAGCCAAAAAAGAAGAACTTAAACAAAAAATGACTCAGGAATATTCTGATAAGTTCGCTTCACCGTACCAGGCCGCTACTAACGGGTCTATTGACGAAGTAATAGAACCTGCGGCTGCGCGCCAAAAGATCATCCGCGCGTTCGAGGTTTTAACCAAAAAGAGAGATCCGAAGAAGAATCCTCGCCAAGGAAATATCCCTCTGTAAATATGTTACAATAAAAATATCTTTGTAAAAGGAGAAAACTTGATGAAAAAAGTGATGTTGTTGCTAGCGGGGACATTGATGTTAGGAGCTTGTGTAATGGTTCCTACACATGCCGGCTCTGCGCTGATTGAAATTACCGAACAGCCGGTATTAGTAACTAATGCTGCAGGAACAAGAACTGGTAAGGCTTGTGCTACAAATATTTTAGGAATCTACTTGTCTGGGGATATGACAATAGAAGCGGCTAAACGTAACGGTCGTATTACACAGGTTGCCAGTGTAGATACGCAAATTAAGAGCTATGTTGTATATGCTGAAGTGTGTACAGTAGTAACCGGTAGATAAAATTTATTTATCCCCAAAACCCCCGGCTATAAGCCGGGGGTTTTTAATGTATACGATTCTAACGACCACTTTGGTCAATCATATCCCGTAGTTTTGAATTGAACTTATCCGCCTGTTGCAATTGCTCCAGCGTCATTGGCATGCGGTAGCGCCAATAGTGTTTGGGATTAGCCGGCACGTTAATGCGCTCAGCTTGCGGATCTTTGCCCCGCAGTGTTTCATCCATGCTGGTTAAATCCTGTAAACTAATTAACGCAAGCATTGCCGGGCTAAACAAGTGTAGCCGGATAATTTGTGTACAAAGCTCCGTATTTGCGTCGTCCGGCGCGTTCCCTTTACGCCCAAGCACGGTATTATAAAACTTTTGCGTGCGAACAGGATCTTCTTTCCACCAAGCCCGTAGGACGGACATATCGTGGGTGGAAGGAGTAGCTACAGAAAGATAAGGATACTTTTTGATATTATCAAATAGTGCACCTAATTGTTTTGGCATGCGTTGTATTTCTAATGATAACAGTTGCAATTTGTCCATAACCGGTTTTACGCATGCGGGAATCATCCCCAAATCTTCTGCGCAAGCAAGCATATTTGTGGCCTGGGTTAGTTTGGGCAGTTTCTTAAGAGCTTCTTGCCCCCAGAAATTGTTATGCCGCTCAAAGAAGTAATGATTATACAACTTGGTAAATGCTTCCTGTTGCGTGTTTGATAACGTCTTGAAATAACCATCCGTAAGTGCCGATATGCGCGGATGATATTTGGAAGGATCCTTTTCATCTTTTACAAAGAGAACATTGGAGATGAGGGCATATAGTCCCTCTTTAAGCCGCATATCTTCCGGCGTATTGTGTCCGGCAAAGGCGGTTTCTACTTGGCGTTGGGTACTATAACTCTCTTTTAAGCGATAGGTTCCGTCGGCTTGTTTCTCCAAACAAGATTGTTTGGCGTTTTCGGCTTGATCCGCCAACTTTTCACGGAGATACTCTTCCGTAATTAGGGGCATTAAGAATGCGGGTTGAAAAGTTAATCCGAAAGATTCAATTTCATGCGCATCCATGGGCAACGAGGGGGAAAAGTGCCCTAATAGCCCCTGTACGCTGTGCAAAGGAATTTGCCAAATGCGGAAAAAACCTAAGATGTGGTCAATGCGATAGGCATCAAAATAGTTGGCCATATGCGTAAAGCGTTTGAGCCACCAGCGGTAACCGTCTTTGGCCATTTCATCCCAATTGTATGTTGGAAATCCCCAATTTTGTCCGGTTGCTGAGAAATCATCCGGCGGGGCCCCTGCTTGTGCATTAAGATGAAATAGGTTGGGTTCGATCCATGCTTCCACGCTATTGGGGGATATTCCGATAGGAATGTCTCCCTTTAAAATAACCTGGTGTTCTCGTGCATACTGAGCAGCTTGAGTAAGCTGGGTGTGTAACATAAATTGCACATAATACCAGAAACATACTTGTTCGTATTCAGATGATTGGGAAGAACAAAAACTTCTCAAATCGTCGAAAGAGAAAGTAGAATGTTGGGGCCAGCTTTTGAAATTTGCCGTTTGGTATTTATCACGCAAAACACTAAACATGGCATACGCAGGCAACCAATGAATTTGATGGATAAAAAATTGGCGGAAATCTGCTGTAGCAAGAGTTTGTTTCCCATGGGCTTTATAAACCTGTTGCAAATACGCCAATTTTAATTGTAAAGCCGCTTGGTAATCAATTTGGGGCAATTCATTAAGTGCCCGACGTTGTTCTGTAAATTCCTTCTCAATATCTTCTTCCAATTTAGGAAGTACGTCTAAATTGATATAAAGCGGATGTAGGGCATAAACAGAAACCGCATTATACGGGTAAGAGTCTTGCCAAGTATGTGTGAGCGTCGTATCATTTACAGGCAATAATTGAATGACTTTTTGGTGTGTTTGAACAGCCCAATCAGTGAGAGCTTTTAAATCACCAAAATCACCTACGCCCCATCCATCTTGCCTTCGTAATGAAAAGACTGGGATGACTACCCCGGCTGCTCGAAAAGGATATTTGTCTTTAAAATGTGGGCGAATCCCTTCCTGTACAAACACGGATTGATCTGTTAAAACTGGGCGGACAAAAGTGTGATTGGGGCCTTCTTCCCAATCCAGGTTGTTTGCAGATTTTCTAAACAGCTTATACTGAAATTTGGCCGGAATGTGATCCGCATTTAAACAAATCGTCCAAATATTGGGTTCTGTTTCTACGAGTGCGCGGGCTTGTGCCGGGTCCCAATTGCCTAGGGCCTGTGTACCCCCGCTAATCCATAAAGTTTGGTCAGCCCGTAGTTGGGCAGCTTCTACCCGCAAAACAAGGGTATGATTGAATAGGGTAAAGGAGGAATTCGGTTTTCGGGTGCGTTTGGAAAATACTTGGGTAATTGGGGAAGAGTATAGCCAAGATTCTCGCGGTAAATCGCGCCAGCAGTCTTGTAATGTATACTGGTTTATCCGAGGATCAACCGGTAAAATACGGGGAACCAGTTGCCATTCTCTACGAAGTACTTGTTTGTTTTTCCGTACTTCGTAATGGTATGACATGACAATGGGTTGGTTAAATTCCAAAAGAATATGCCCTGACCAAGTTTGACCATCTGTAGTGGACAGGGGAATGTTAATTTTGTTTTCGTTTGCGCCAGCATGAGCACGGTATAAAACGGCATGGAGCGTTTCGCCCCATACCGTTTTATAGTTAATATTAAAAGACAGTTTCATCCTGATACCCTTATTGTGCGGTATGTTTTTCGTTTACCCTAAATGTAAACATAGCCGCAACTAATAAACTGATCCCACCGATGCCTACTGCTGCAATGGCACTGCCACCCAGCGCATGCTTCATAAACTGGCCGAAGAAAAGGTTTACACAAATTTGCGGAATAACAATGAAAAAGTTAAACACGCCCATATAGAAACCCATCTTCTCTGCCGGTAGAGAATTTGAAAGCATGGCATATGGCATGGACAGAATACTGCTCCACGCAATACCAATACAAACCATCGGTACGACCAAACTTATTTTACTAAATTGTATGCCAAAAAGGGTAAGTCCTAGGCTGGCCAATCCTAAACCGCCAATAGTTAAACAAACAATGTGAATAATTTTGGCGGAAAATTTAGTGGTAAGCCACAACAACGCAAAGGAAAAAGCGAAAGCTACGCCATTGTAAATACCAAAGCAGCTGCTTCCCCAGTTGGCCGCGGATTCATATTCAGGGGTGCCGGGTACGGCATGGAAAACGCCACTGGCAATGCCGGGGGTAAAATAAACCCACATCACCATAAATGCAGCCCATGTAAAGAATTGAACGACAGCTAAGCGGCGCATGGTTTGCGGCATGGAAATCATGGCGTTCCACATCTCTTTTAGAGAGTGTAAAGGATGGGCCGATTTCTTTTGCAAAGCTTTGAATTCTTCCAGGTTAGCGGGCGGATATTCGGGTGTGGTGACAACGGTTGCTACAATAGCCACTAACAGCACTACGGCACCAATGTAAAAGGAATAACGCACCGTGGCTGGGATGTGGCCTAAAGGAGCTTCTGTGCTTACCCCAAGGCTAGTTAGAATTTGGGGCAGGAAAGAAGCAATAACGGCCCCGGCCCCAATCATGACGCTTTGCATAGCGTAGCCGGTTTTACGTTGTTGTTCTGGTAACAAATCTCCCACAAATGCTCGGAAAGGTTCCATGCTTACATTTACAGAAGAATCTAACAACCATAGCGCAATTACCGCCATCCAAATAGCTGTAGCTTGCGGCATTAAAAATAAGGCAAACACGGAGAAAATTGCCCCACCTAAAAAATAAGGACGGCGTCTTCCTAAACGACACCACGTTCGGTCGCTAAAGTAACCTACTAACGGCTGTACAAGTAGTCCCGTTACAGGGGCAGCTAACCATAGCAAAGGGATTTGTGACTCGCTGGCCCCTAAACGTGAATAAATGGCGCTCATATTTCCCATTTGTAGCGCCCAACCAAATTGAATACCAAAAAAGCCTAAGCACATATACATAATTTGCATAAATGACTTAGACGGACGTTGTATGTTTTCCATAGCTCCTCCTGTTTAAAAGTATGTACCTCCATTATAACAAGAAAAGTTTATTTGTGTAGTAAAAAAAGTAATTAGAAAAATATTTAAAAAAGAGTTTTAGGTAATGTAATATCCGAAATCCCCTGAAATTTGCTATCATAATGCTATGGACTACGCAGAACTGGATAGTGCAACCGAATATTTTAAACATTTGGGCAATATCACCAAAGAAATTGATCGTGAAGAAATGGCACGCCTGTGGAAACGTATTAAACACGGGGATCAACAGGCCAAGCACCGCATGATGGAAATGAATTTGCGGCTGGTTATTCCGACGGCCAAGCGCTTCCAACGTCCGGGCATGGAGCTGATGGATTTGATTGAAGAAGGAAATCTGGGGCTCATGCAGGCCATTGAAAAGTTTGACTCCCAAAAAGGGTATCGTTTTTCCACGTATGCTATTTATTGGATCGAACAGTATATTCGTAAATATATTGAAGAACAGTCCGGTTCTATTAAAATTCCTTCCCACGCATGGGGCAATTTAAAAAAATGGTTTCGCGCTTGGAACGAACTCAAAGAAGCAAATGGACGCGACCCGTCATTACGTGAAATGGCCGAAGAATTAAATCTTTCCGCCAGGCAGGTCAAATCAATTATGGACACACTCAATGCTGCAAAGGGGGTGGATTCGCTGACCTCTTTGGTGCGTGAAGAAGACGAGATGACCTTGGAGGAAATTATCAGCGACGACGGAAAAGGAAATCCGCATGATGCCTTCTTAGCAAACGAAAGTCAAATTAGTCTTAAACAGAGTTTGGATGATTTGGAAGAGCGGGATCGCAACGTGATTGTCCTTCGATATGGATTGGATGATAATAATCCAAAAACATTGGGTGAGGTAGCTGATTTGTTGGGGTTATCCCGTGAGCGGGTTCGCCAGATTGAAGAACGTGCTATTCGCACGTTGCGTCATGCGGCATTAAAGGCGGGAGTATTGGAAATGAATGAAGAAAATTTCCGGACCACCAAGTTACATGCCGCGATGCGTCCACGGGTCAAAACAAATGTGCTGGGAGAGGAAATTGCCGATAGTCCGTTAGCCCGGTTTATTCGCCACAAGGTGGAGCAAGCCAAAAAGAATATGGCTCAACGCAAAGCCGCTGAGTTGCGTGAAGAAAAACAGTCTGCACGGGTGAAAAAAGC
>JBGUMP010000065.1:0-7068 GCA_045116875.1 Elusimicrobiaceae bacterium
CTCCTTTTTTTAAGATAATACATTGTACTTTATTCAAACTTTATGTACAAATAAAATTTAACTTATATACACAATGGTTGCACGTCTTGCCAGAATTTATTAAGATATATCCGTAGGAAACATATTTTCGCGTTTCGCGCGCAATACGCCCGCGCGTACGAAGAGGGTTTATGGCAAAACTATTTTCATTTTTCTCACAAAAAAAATCTCCGGCCGTTACGGAACTTTCCGCCGAGATGTTAGCTTTTTTGGAGCAGTATCCCCTGGCTTTATTACTCATTGACGCAACGGGGCGCATTACATTTGCCAATCCAAGTGCGGTGCGTTTGTTGCACACCCAAGCCAATGTGTTGGTTTCGTCCTATGTGGACCGCTTTGGCTTAACCATGAATAAACTACGCAGTATGGCCGAGTCAAACCCGCCACGCAAAGTGATTATTGAGCTGGTAAATGACCAAGCCGATTCGATGTTTGTGGGGGCGGCGGCCTCCTTTTTGGCGTCCACTCCTTATGTGCTATTGACGTTGGAATCCATCCCTCATTTTTCTCAATTAACGACGGATAACACTTTTTTGCGTAATTTAGTCAATGCCAACCCTAGCGCAATTGTGGTGCAGAATTTGGGGGGGACTTGTGTGTTATGGTCCACCCAGGCCACAAAGCTTTTTGGCTATCAGGAAGCGGACGTGTTGGGGCAGGAAATTTATGCTTTCTTCCCCAAGGAATTAGTCAATTCGTTACAGCACATGGATGAAAGAATTTTGCAGGAACGTGCTTCACAACCGTCTGTCAATCTTACGTACAAAGACACGGAAGGGCAAGAAGTTGTTTTACGTGTAGAAAAAATATTCCTGCCGGCTGATGATGGAAAAGACCTTCGTATTTTAACTTTGTTTGAAGACATTACCCAGCAATACCACGAAGAGCAAGATTTAAAACAAAACCGTACCTTGTTGCGGGCCGTATTGGAAAACGTACCCCTGGGGTTATACACGCGTGATTGCGACTATGAAATGACTTTTTATAACCAACAAAGTTTAAAAGTATTAAATGAAATCAGTGTACACCAAGTGTCACATCCGCATGCGTATCAAACGGAACAAGAATCGAAGCGGCTTAGTACCCGAGAAGCGGAAATTTTGAAAGATGGAAAAATACGCGATTATCCCGCCGAGGAATATACGGACAGTGAAGGCAAGAAAAAGATTCTTCATTTACGTAAAGTCCCTTTGATGGATGCCGGTCCCAAACCGTTGGTGCTTTCTATTGTGGAAGATATTACAGAGGAAATTAATAAGCAGCGGGAAATTTTGAGAATCAATACGTTGCTTTCGGCCATTTTACACAATGTCCCGGTGGGGCTTTACGCGCGTGACACGAATGGCCGCATGTTGCTGCGTAACAATCAATGCGCGGAGATTTTTGGAGTAGAAACGGAAGAATCCTTGTTTGATGAAACGACGGGTTCCTTACCGCATGAAACCCCGGAACAAATCCGTGGATATATGTCCCGTGAACAACAGCTGATTGAATCGGGCAAGACCTTATACATCCCGGAAGAAAATTATAAATTAGCAGACGGAACCACCAAGGTTTTACACATGATCAAAGTGCCCATATCCGTTGGGGATAGCAATAAATTTGTGTTAACGCTGGTGGAAGATATTACCCAACGTAAAGCGCAAGAAAAAGATTTAAATGAAACTAAGAACTTCTTGCAGACTTTGTTGGAAAATGTGCCGGTAGCCATTTATGCACGTGCAGCTAATAAGGAAGTTGTGTTCGTAAACCAGCGTGCGCGCATGATGTTCCCCGGGGAAAGTGATGAAGTGCAAGTTGAAAACCAGGCGTTTTATGACAAACGTGAGGAAAGCATCTTCCAAGATGGCAATATTGTGGATATGCCCGAAGAAGAATATACCACCTTGGAAGGTAAAAAAATTCTCATTCACTTAATCAAAGCCCCGGTGTTCGATAAAGAAGGCAAGCCCTTTATGGTGCTTACGGTGGCGGAAGACATTACCGAAAAGAAAGCCCAGGAAAAAGCCATTGTGGATGCCAAGAACTTCTTGCAAGCGGTCATCAACAATTTGCCGGTTTCTCTTTCCGTTAAATCGTATGACGGTAAGTATATTTTATGGAACAAGAAAAGTGAAGACCTGTTCGGTGTGGCCTCCAAGGATGTTATCGGGCGCACTACTTACCGGGAAGACATGAATAAAGAACAGCAAGAATTTTTGCGCGAGAGCGATTTACGTGTATTTGAAAGCAAGAAAGAGCAAAATATCCCGCAAGAATTAATTTCTACCGTTGATGAAGGGGTCAAAATTATGCATACGGTTAAAACCCCTATCTTTCATGAAGACGGAACTCCCGATTGTATGATTGTTGTGTCCGAGGATGTTACCGCCAAAACCCGCATGGAAAAACAAATCCGCGAAGTAAGCGATAAAAATACCTTGCTGGTAGAGAATGCGCGCGAGGGAATTTTGCTGGCCGAAGATCAAAAAGTGATGTATGCCAATTTGGCCTTGTGCCATATGTTGGGATATGCGTCCTTGGATGAATTAGTAGGCACCCCGTTGGCAGATCTTGTGACCGAAGATTACCGAGATGTGCTTAAAGATAAATACGATTCTGTTTCGGCCGGAACTACCGAATCGGACGAACCGGTCTTTTTAACCTTGCGTAAAAAGAACGGACAAACTGTTGAAGTGGATTTGGCGGCGATGTCATCACGCTATTTGGGGCGTCGCATTGTGTTGTGCTTCGTGCGGGATATTACTGCCCAAAACCGTGTCCACCGGGATTTAACCAAAGAAAGGGATAGTTACCGTTCTGCGTTTGAAAAATCCTCCACGGCCTCCTTTATCTTACTCAGTAACGGGTATATTAGCTTGATGAACGAAGCTTGCCGCAATTTGTTTGGCTTTAAGGATACGGACAAGACCTTCTACCGCAATGTATATGTGCGGCCGGGGCTTACGCTGGATGTGCGCCGCAAGTTACGTAAAGGGGAAAGTGCCCAAATGGACTGCACCTTTAACTTTGCGCGCGCAGCCGCCAAATTCCCGGGCCGTATAGATACGGACCGGCCGGACTTGAACCTTCATTTAGTATTTATCCCCATGAATAGACGCGAGGCAAAAGATGGCTCCGTGGCGGCCGACTACATTGTCAGTGTGCTGCCAGACGGCTCTTCCACCGACCTTGCATCCGCAAATATTAAATTGTTGCGCAAACCTTTACCGCCAACGGCTTCTGTTTTACCAGCTGTAGCCGCGCAAGAATTACTGATTTTACCTAACAGCGAGCCGTATGTCCTTTGCTCAGCGGATTTTACTATGACGTCATGTAATGAGCTATTTTGCGAATTGTGCCAACTTTCCCAACAGGAATTAATCGGCCAGCACATTAGTCACATTATGGACGAAGAATCTCGTGCACAATTTGAAGCGGACCTACGTGGGTTGGCCCAAACGGGGGCACTTTCGAATCGGGATTATTTTATTAACCCGGCCAGCGGGTTGGAGAAAACAGCCGTTCGGTTAACGGGTATCCGGGAGGAAGGAGACCGGTACTTGTTTGTACTGCGCAACCAAACGGTTCATCTGCAACTACTTAAAGTGTTGGAAGAACGTTCCGCCCAACTCAATGCCTTATTAGCTTCTACCAACGGGATTGTGTTTTCCATTGTTCTTTCACGGGGCAAGTTCGGGGCAATCGATAACGTAAGTCAATATTTATCGCAAAAGATGGGCTATTCGCAAGATGAACTAACCCGCATGCAGTTTAAAGACTTGTTTGTGGATACAAAAGCAACTAAAAAAGCGGCGCTGCTGGCCCAAGCGCAGAAAAAGTTAGCCGAAGAAGGCACTACCACGTTTGTGGGAACACTCGCTTGCAAAGATGAGAGCCGTTTTGAAGCGCAGGTGACCATTACCGCGCTGGATTTGCCCGGCCAAGATGGGGCGCTGGTCGTCTTGCGGGATATATCTACTGAGCGTGATAATTGGTCCCGCACTTCCAAGGAAGCGCAAGAATTGCAAAGTGTGCGTTCTGCTTTGCCGGGGATGTATTTAAAGACGGACAGCACGGGCAAAGTGTTGGAAGTATATTCCAACTTGCCGTATTTGTCGCAGGAAGAAGCCACTAATATCTTCATGGGCAAAAAGCCGGAAAAATACTGGAAGAAAGATGCGGCTCAACAGGCGCTATTTACCATTAAGGAAGCACTGTCTATTAACGTGTCCACTAACTTTGATTTGGAATGGAAATTAAAGGATGTAATGCGTTATTTTAACGTAAGCGTAACGCCCATTGCCAGCCGGGGGGAAGTGGTGTTGTGGCTCAAGGACGTATCCCAGGGCCGCTCGCACGAAGAACAAGTCCGGCAATTGTATGCACTGACCAGTGATCCGGGGCTATCCATGACGCAACAGGTGGATAAAATCTTGGAATTTGGCCTTAAAACATTTCATGCCGACGTCGGGTTTGTGTTACGTTTTACGCGTGAAGCGCAAAAACTGGCCAGCCACGTGATGTACGTTACCCCCAATGATATCCAGTTGGAAAAATCCATGTCCTTCCCGGTGGAGGAGTGTTTGTACGACGTTGGCGACGGACGGGTTTTACTGTGGCCGGATATGGCGGATATGTCTTGCCACAACTGTGTGCACATTAAAAAAGATTTTCACTCCTTGTTGGCGGCCCCTTTACTGGTCAATGGTAAAGTGCTGGGAGCGTTGTGCTTTGCCTCCCAAACTTCCCGCCGCGGTTTTGACAGCGGGACGGAAGAATTGATGGGGTTGTTGGGCAGAATGCTTGCCATGCGTATCGAATTGCGCCAAACAGGCAAAATGCTTAGCGAGGCCTCCCGCTCGTTTGCCCGCACCTTGGAATATGTGGACAAACCCGCCGCATTGTTCGACTTGGACTATCAAATTACCTTTATCAATGAGGCCTTGCTGGAGTATAGCGGACGGCATATTGATAATATGCTGGGCCGTGATTTCTTTGAAGAATTAGTACGTAATGCGGATTTGTCCAAACGGGCCTTCAAGGATGCCGTGCGCAGCGCGGAAGGAAATTCGTTACATATCTCACTGGAAGTACGCACTAAAAAAGGGACGTATGAAGAAAAAAATTGGCAAGTGGTCCTGTGTAAAGACGAAAAAGGCGAAGTTGCCAGTTACGGCCTGATGGAAGTTGAATAAACAAGGGGAAAATATGCAAAAAATATGGATAGTTATTCTATTGGTAGGCGTAATAGTATTGGGGGGGTGTAAGACGATTCAAAATTCGCCCACTTCTGAGCAAGCAAATTTAGCCCAACAAGAACAACTTGTTGAAGAGCAAACGGACGAAGATCAAGTGCTTTCCTCTGGAGAAACGGCTTTATTTGTGGCCGCTACAAACGACTATCTTGACATAGTGCAAAAATTGATAAACTTAGGATTTGATCTTAAAAATATTGACGGAAAAGAAGTTGTAGTGCCTTTGGATGTCAACGAAGTGAACGAAAAATGGGGCATAACAGCTTTGTTCGAGGCTAGCGCACTGGGATATCTAGATGTAGTAGAAACATTACTGGCCGCTGGGGCTGATCCAAATATTACTAATAAAGGGGGCGGAACCGCTTTGATGGTAGCAAGTGAGAGAGGACATTTGAAAATTGTGGAGGCATTGTTGGCTGCTGGTGCGGATGTGAATGCTGTTACCAAGTACGGTGAAACGGCCTTATCTATAGCCACACAAAAAGGTCACACTCAAATCGTCAAACTTTTGCGCCAAGCCGGTGCTAAAAAATAATTTGTTTATTTCCCCGGGTCTAAGCTCGGGGATTTTTGTTTATAATTAGCACACTAATAAAATAGTTGCTAATTTTGAAACAATTTGCTACAATTTACTCACAAAAGGGAATTTTTGCCCACAATTTATATTGTTATATAACTGATTTTGCTAGTTCAGGGGGTTTTATGGAAGAAATTAAAAAAATGACACTTTCTTTACCTACGGTGGTACCCGTGGTTGCCATTCGCGACGTGGTTATGTTCCCGGGGATGAGTTTGCCGCTCTCTGTCGATCGGGAAAAATCCATTGCCGCAGTAGAACATTCCCTGCATACCCCGGGGAATTATATTTTGGCTATTTCTCAAAAAGATGCCGAAAATGAAGAACCCAACGAGGATGATTTGTACCATTTTGGGGTCATTTGCCAAATTACGCAAGATTTACGCCTTCCCACGGGGTCACACAAAATATTCTTACAGGGGTTGGCGCGGGCCCGCGTGCACAAATTGGAATTAAATGCGCAAGAAAATGCCTGGTTTGCGCAGGTGGAATATATCGAAGAAGAAGAGGATAATTCCCCAGTGGTCCAGGCCTTGATGCGCCAAGTGTTAGATGAATTTGATAAATATGCCCGCATTTCCCACCGGGTAGCGGTGGAAGGGGTTTCCTTCTTACGCCAAATTACCGATCCGGCTAAACTGGCCGATACCATTGCATCTAATATGCTGGTGAAAACAGCCCAACGCCAGGAAATTTTGGAAGCGGTAAAAATTACCGACCGTCTCGAAAAAATCTTAAAACTTATCACGGCGGAAATTCAAATTATAGACATCGAAAACAAAATTCATAATAAAGTACGTGCGCAAATTGATAAAAACCAAAAAGAGTATTATTTAAATGAGCAAATGAAGGCCATCCAAAAGGAATTAAGCCAAAAAGACGATTTCCAAAAGGAATTGGATGCCATGCGTGCCAAAATTAAGAAAAACGGCTTGCCCGCTTACGCTGCCGAAGAAGCTACTAAAGAAATAGATCGCTTGGCCAAGATGGCCCCTTTCTCTCCAGAAGCAACCGTAGCCCGCACGTATTTGGATTGGCTGCTTAATATGCCGTGGAATAAAACCACCAAAGATGTGCTTGACCTTAAAAAAGCACGCCAAATCTTGGATGAAGATCACTACGGCCTAGAAAAGCCCAAAGAACGCATCTTAGAATATTTAGCCGTAAATAAATTAACAGGTTCCTTGCGTGGCCCGGTGTTGTGTTTTGCCGGTG
>JBGUMP010000066.1:0-8214 GCA_045116875.1 Elusimicrobiaceae bacterium
ACGGCAGACAAAGCCGCAATGGCGCGGTCCAAATTCTCTTTGGGGGCTCCTTGATTGCTACCAACTGCCAAAATTGCTTGAGCCATTTAATGTTCTCCTGTATAAGTAATCCAGCGGTCGGGCGCTTCGGCTACTTTGACACGTGTAACTTGTGCAAATTGGGCACGTACGGTGTCAAATATCCATACAGCCAAGGCCTCGGTAGTTGGATTTTCAAAAACAGTGTTGAGGTCAGCCCCGTTTAAGCGGGCATTAATTTTACGTGCCAAGAAATCTTGCAACACGCGAAAGTCAATCAAATATCCCTCCGGGTTGAGCGGCCCGTGGAAGGTAACCTCATATGTAAATGTATGCGGATGTGCGGCTTCGTTAAGTGTGCCGCCGTGGGCGTGCGTGGCGGTAAACTGGCTACATTGGGTAAGATATACTTGGGTCATTGGGCGGCCTCCAGTTCCTGATAAAAGTCAAGAATCTTTTGCGTATCTCTCACGTCGTGCACGCGCAAAATGTCCGCCCCGTTTTGAAGAGCGATTAAATGCGCGGCTAGTGTTTGCGCTTTACGTTTGGGGGGAAGCTCGCGCTTTTGCGCCAGAAAAGTTTTGCGCGACAGTCCCACCAACATACGCACCCCTAAATCCTTAAAATCTGGTAGATGTTTTAGGAGTTGATAGTTTTGTTCGCGCGTTTTAGCAAAGCCAAAACCTACGTCAATAATCAGCTGGTTTTTGTTGAGCCCGCATGACTGGGCTTGTGAAATTTTTTGTGCTAAAAATTCTTTTATCTCACCGATTAAATCCTTATAATCAGTCAGCGCTTGCATGGTTTGCGGGTTCCCGCGACTGTGTGTGATGACAAGTTGTGCATTAAAATCTTTTACCACGCGAAACATTTCCGCATCCGGCGTGCCGCTAACGTCGTTAATGATGGATACTCCGCGCTTTAGGCCTTCCTGAGCTACTAATATTTTGACAGTATCTAAAGAGAGCGGCACTTTAGGCCACTTGGCGTGAGCGGCTTCAATCAGCGGCAGCACGCGGGCCATTTCTTCTTCGGCAGAAACAGGGGTTGCACCCGGGCGGGTAGATTCACCGCCAATGTCTAGTATGTCGGCTCCTTCGGCCAAATAATCCGCGCACTTTTTAAGTAGAGTGGGCAAATTATTTTGCGGGTTTCCGTCGTAAAAGGAATCGGGCGTGGCATTTATAATGCCCATGAGTTGTGCCATAACTCACCTATTTAATCATTTCTAAAAATTCACTGCGTACTTCTAGCTTTTTAAACGCACCGCGAATCGCGCTCGTTACCATGACAGCATTGTGCTTTTCAATGCCGCGCGAACTAATGCACATATGTTTGGCTTTGCACACTACCATTACGCCGTGCGGGTGAAGGGTGTCCATTAAACTGTCAGCAATTTGCGCAACTAGTTTCTCTTGGATTTGTAAACGGCGCGCAAACACTTCCACCAGGCGTGCTAATTTGGAAATACCCAACACGCGGCCGTTCGGTAAATAGCCAATGCTAATGGTGCCAAAGAAGGGTTGCAAGTGGTGCTCACAGGTGGAATAAAATTCAATGTCTTTAAGCACCACCATTTCTTCGCACGAACCTTCTACAAAGGTTTTTAATACGTCTTGCGGTTTTTGCTTGTAACCGCCAAAAAGCTTATCCCAGCTTTTAACAATGCGTTTGGGGGTTTCCAATAAACCTTCGCGCGACGGATTATCCCCAATGTAGGCCAATAACTGGCGGATGTTTTCCAGGGCTTGGTCCTGCGTTATTTTACGTTTAGTAATTTGTGTAGTTGCACGCTTAGGCGCGCGCTTGGATGTTGTTTTACCAGTTTTAGGCATAGGGCAATATTCTCCTGTAAATTGCTTTCGGGTTGCAAATAAAGTGTTGTTTTATCGTTTTCGTACAAATAATATTTGGCTACGTCTTTCAAATCGGTTTGTTGGCCAATGACCAGTTTAATAACATCTGCTTTTTGCAACATTTCTTTGGCCACATTTTTTTTGGGGGAAACACAAATAAAATCAGCTTGGCTTACGTCACAATCGCGTGCGCCGTTTGTTTCCAAATGGACTGTGTGCCCGGCGGATTTTAATACGCTAATTAAGGCGGGCAAATCTTGCTCGGTAGGTTCACCACCGGTGATAATCACCGTCTTACAAGGATATTTAGCCAACTCTACCAAAATTTGCAGACCGTTCATCGGGGTGCCTTTGCCAAATGCATATTTGGTGTCACAAAACTCACACCCCATCGAGCACCCAGCCAAACGCAAAAACACCGCCGGCATACCGGTGTGGCGGCCTTCACCTTGAACGGAGTAAAAAATTTCGTTAATGTTCCACGATAGCGGCGGCATTGTCACTTTCCCACACTTCAATAGATTTAAGCGTTAAATTTTTAGTAGCCAGTTGCGCGCTGATTTTATCAAACAGATATTGGGCTAAATTTTCCGCAGTAGGGTTTTCTACCCAATCGTTTAAAAATTGATGATCCGGCAAGTTTTCATCCAGTAATTTCTTGATCACTTTAAAATCACACACCATGCCATCAGCTTGAACGGGGCCTTCAATGACAAAGACTGTCTTCCAGGTGTGGCCGTGCAAATCGTGGCACGGGCCTTGATAATGAGGTAACTTGTGCGCCGCGCTAAAAGAGCGAATGAGTTTAATTTTCATGGGGAATCTCCGGTAAAGTGTTAAAAATTTGTTGCGTGTATATGATACACAAAATGACTTGCGCGCAGGAAAACAACGGAACGGTTACCCACAAATGAATCAGCAATAATGTGGACAGCGGACCGAGCATAAAAGCAGCCATTTTAAGTAAAATTCGTCTATCCAACGGACGGCCCTTACATAGATTGAAAAATAACAATACCCCCAGTGCCAAACAATAGGCACACAATAAAAACAGCCCTAGTAATAAGGCCGAGGTGACTAGTAGTGAGAGACGCAACGATACATACAGCGAGCCCTTGTATTTTTCAATCGTTTTTTCATCCGAAGTAAAATTCAAATTGGCGGGCAACTGCTGAATTTGCAACCCCGAAGAAGACGGAATGTAAACTTGATTTTTGTTTACCCAAGCAAGTGTTTTATGCTGAACCAACTCCTGTGCGGAAGGGGAAGTTTGGGCGGATGCATCAAAAACAATTTTAAATTCTGTATTTGGAATGGGCGCAAAAACAGGTTTTTGCGGTTGAGTTAGTATTCCTTTTTCAAAGGTAACTTGCGGAAAGTTTTTTAAAAATACGGGCAGATTGTTTTTAAGTAAAGACCCTGTGAAAAAGAATAATACAATTAAGCACAGTACGTACAAGTAGAAACAAAATCCCACCGCATACAACGGGCGTAATTGTGCCAAACGATGATAAAATTTAAATGAGAAAATCGATTTAAAATGAATAAATAGCATACCTATATTATAGCAAACCCGGCAAAAGGAATTATTTGGTGTGTTTGTCTTGGCAAGTAATTTGGGAACCTAAAAAGTAAATCTTGTTTTTCTTAAACACGCAAGATAATTTATTGGCTTGCGGGGCGCCGTATGCAGTATTTTGTAAAGTTTTCCAGCAGGCAATCCGGGTGCAAGTGTACGTTTTGCCGCATTCCGGAAAAGAAGAGGACGGAAAATTCGTGATAAACCAGGAAAAATCCAAATTGTACTTTAAGGACTGCAAAAAATTGTCACATGTTAGGTCGCCTTCAAAATTACACTTTGGCTCCGCAGAGGTGTCCTGCGTGGTGATGGTTTGATCCAACAATGTGTACCGTTCTTTATTCATCGGGTCACCTTCTACGCGGTACACATCAAAACAGGTAAAACCGGGGGCTTGTGTTTTGGTGCAAGTAAAAGGGTCCATAATATCCGCCCCGGGGCAGGTATCCGTCACCTTTAACGCATCAGTGGTTAAATACTGGGGTGCGGCGCGGTGCGTGAGGGGCTTGTAGGGTTTATTACCGGCGGCGCATACACAGAGCGTAACACCTAACAGTATAAGTGTAAGAAAGTGTTTCATATAAAGGAAGTATAGCAAAAAGTGGCCGTTTTGCAAAATACTTGCGGATTCGGGGAAAAACGGACGGAAATTTTCCGGCCTAATAAATGCTACAATATACATATATGGCAAAACTAGTAAGGGGATTTCGCGATATTTTTGAACCCCAATCAAACTTTTTTACAGAATTGGAAAATTGCGCCCGCGGCGTGTTTTCCACATACGGGTTTGGCGAACTGCGCTTGCCCACCGTGGAGCTCAAAGAACTCTTTGTGAAATCCACCGGCGAAACGACGGATATCGTACAAAAAGAGATGTACGCTTTTGAAGATGCCGGCCATCGCCAATTAGCAATCCGCCCGGAGGGAACCCCCGGCGTGGTCCGCGCGTATTTGGAAAATAATTTTGTGCAAAATGCGCCGGTGCAAAAGTTTTATTACATTGGAAATATGTTCCGTGCCGAGCGTCCGCAAGCCGGCCGCTACCGTGAATTTGAGCAAATCGGCGCAGAGTATATTGGCAATTCCGCCCCGTCGGCAGATGCGGAAGTAATTTTGATGCTTAAAGACATTGTGGCCAAATTTGGTGCTAAAAATTATGTGGTCAAAATTAACAGTTTGGGGTGTGACAAATGCCGTCCGGTATACCGCCAGACACTGATTGATTTTCTGTCCAAAGAAAAAGATACTTTGTGTGAAAACTGCCAAACCCGTTTGGAGAAAAATCCCTTGCGCGTGTTGGATTGCAAAATTGACGGAGCCCGTTTTGCTGGGCGCGTGCCCACCATGCAACTGTGCCCGGAATGTCAGGAACATTTTGACACGGTGCAGGCGCTTTTAAAAGGGAAAATCGATTTTGTGGTGGACCCCATGCTGGTGCGCGGATTGGATTACTATTCCCGCACGGTGTTTGAGTTCCAAGCGGGGGACGTTTCCCAAAATGCCATCGCGGCAGGGGGACGGTATGACACGCTAGTCAAAAATATGGGTGGCCCGGCCACGCCCGCTATCGGGTGGGCCATGGGGGCCGAGCGGGTTATTTTATCGCGTGGAGAACATCCTGGCATCATCCGCAAAAGCGTGTGCGTGGTATCCTTGGAAAAGCCATGCAATGAAACCGCTTTTAACATCATGCAGGAATTACGCCAAAACGGTATTCGCACGGAAGGGGGACTCTTTGACAAAAATGTCAAAGGGCAAATGAAACAGGCCGACCGTTGCCACGCCGCTTATGCGCTTATTTTAGGTGGCGATGAATTAGCCAAACGCGTGGCCACGCTTAAAGATTTAACCACCGGTGAACAAAAACAAATTCCGTTTGCCGACATCGTAAGTGAGGTAAAAAAATTAGTATGAAGCGAACCAATTATTGCGGCGATGTAACCGCTGAATTTTTAGGAACAAAACAAACCTTGTTCGGTTGGGTAAATTCCTACCGCAACCATGGGGGCGTGTTGTTTATCAACTTGCGCGACCGCGCGGGCGAGTGCCAGGTGGTGGTTGAACCCAACCGTCCTTTCTTTAAAGAAGCCGCCGCCGTGCGTAACGAATATGTTATTGAAGTAACCGGTACCGTGCAACGCCGCATTGAAGGCGCAGTCAATAAAAATATGAAAACCGGCGAAATTGAATTGGTTGCTGATGAATTTAAGGTTCTTAATACCTGCGTGCCGTTGCCGTTTGACGTGGATAAATCATTAAGTGTGGCAGAAGAAATCCGCTTAAAATACCGTTACTTGGATTTGCGCAATCCCAAAATGTTTGCCAATTTGTACTTGCGTCACCGCATTGCACAAGCGGCCCGCCGTTACTTGGATGCCAACGGATTTTTGGAAGTAGAAACCCCTATTTTAACCCGCTCCACGCCGGAAGGAGCTCGCGATTATTTAGTGCCCTCCCGCGTACACCACGGCGAATTTTATGCCTTGCCGCAAAGCCCGCAAATGTTCAAACAAACGTTGATGGCCAGTGGCATTGACCGCTATTTCCAACTGGCGCGTTGTTTTAGAGATGAAGATTTGCGCGCGGATCGTCAGCCCGAACATACGCAAATTGATATGGAAATGTCCTTTGTGACAATTGATGATATTCATCACATTGTAGAGGGGCTCATGCAAGAAATTTTTAAAACAGCCGGCAAAGAACTTAAAACGCCGTTTATCAAATTGCCGTTTGACCAAGCGATGGAACGCTTCGGCTCCGACAAGCCGGACTTGCGCTATAGCTTGGAACTTAAAAACGCCGCCACCGTGTTTGCCCGCACGGGTTTTAAAGTGTTTGCGGATGTACTGTCTGCCAAAGGTGTCATTTATGCCTTGCGTGGTGAAAAAGGTGCCGCTTATTCCCGCGGTCAAATGGATAAATTAACAGAACTTGTTAAAAAGAACGGCGCCAAGGGGCTTGTGTGGCTTAAGGTAAAAGACGGCAATGTAGAAGGGCCGTCCGCTAAGTTCTTCACGCCGGAAGAATTAACGGCCGTGAAAGAGCTGGTTGGCGCACAAGATGGAGATGCTATCTTTATTGGTAGCGATGTAAACCGCCGCACTTGCCAAAGTTTTATGGGTGCGCTACGCAAAGAGCT
This sequence comes from Elusimicrobiaceae bacterium, assembly GCA_045116875.1. Lineage (GTDB taxonomy): Bacteria > Elusimicrobiota > Elusimicrobia > Elusimicrobiales > Elusimicrobiaceae > Avelusimicrobium. Next base: position 6,593 of record JBGUMP010000066.1, read on the forward strand.
AGTGAAAGAACTTCCTAAACAATGTGATTGGGCGTTTGCGTGGATTACCAACTTCCCGCTTTTGGAATACATTCCAGAAGAAAACCGCTGGGATGCCGCCCACAACCCGTTTACCGCCCCTGTGGAAGAGGATTTGCCTAATTTAGAAAAAGACCCGGGCTCCGTGCGTTCTTACCAGTTTGACCTGGTATTAAACGGTAACGAGTTGGCTTCCGGTTCCGTGCGTAACTGCCGCCGCGACGTGCAAGAACGCATTTTGGCATTGATGAAACACTCCAAGGAAGAATCCGCCCGCCGTTTTGGTATGCTTTTAAACGCGTTGGAAGCCGGTGCGCCTCCTCACGGAGGGATTGGCCTGGGGTTGGACCGCATTACTGCGCTTTTAGCCGGAGAAGAATCTATCCGCGAAGTAATTGCTTTCCCTAAAACGGCACAAGCGGTCTGCCCGCTGACCGATTCACCCAACGTGGTGGACGAACAGCAGTTGGTGGATTTGGGAATTAAAATCGCTCAAGAAAAATAAGCGTTTTCGGTCCCAATGAAATTGCTTACAAAAGACCTAGGCAACACTAGGTCTTTTGACTCTGGAAAGAAATTCGTTTTTCCATTACACTATCAGTATGGGTGAAGAAAATAAATTACTCAAAGTAACGCTTGGTATCTTGGCAGTGCTTGCTGTGTTGGGGGCACTGTGGCGGGTGATGTCGTATCAATCCGCACCAGCGGCGCGTTCTGCTCGGGTTGCTTCTGCGGCCCGCATACCGCTGGATCCGCAAGAAGTCTCCCAACAGCTGCAAACTGCCAAAGTAAACGAATTACTGGGAGAGGAGGAACCTGTTTCACCCAAACAAGCGCATCATCCTTTGGAAGTATATACCCCGGCGGATACTGTCGTGTATGCGGTTCCTAAACAGGGCGGGGCTGATTTTGTGCCTACAACAACGCCGTCCGCGGCTGTGCGTCCGATGAATCATGCCACTAACAGCCCGCGTTACGTAGAGACTAACTTTTATACACCGGATACCAAAAATCCATCGCAAATGCCATCGGCGTCCTATCGTTCATCCGGTTTTGTAGGCCCGCAAGCAAATTTTAATACATCCGCTGGTAGCGTTGCGCAAGAACGGGCTCGGATGTTGGCTCCTTATTTGCGCCCCAATGCACAAGATCAAGCCAAAATGAACGCCCAGTGGAACAAGCTGTCTGCCGCGTTGGAAAGAGCCATAGCTAAAGCACTTACTCCTAAAAGTAAGCAAGAAGAAATGGTAGCCAAATACGCTCCTACTCAAGGGAAGCAAACCTTGCAAACCCCGGGTTTTACAGGGGCGCTTGCCCCGGTGGGGGAACAGTTAGCCAGCCAAAAGCAACTATTTTCGCAAAATATGAAACAAGCATTCGGTTCGGCTGCCGCACAACAGGCGTCTAGTTTGATGGATTCTTTTGCCGGTGAAGTAGCCGGCGCTTTGAACGCCCCTAATTTGACAGCCCAGCAAAAAGAACAACAAGTCAAAGAAATTGCCCAAAAATATCAAAAGAAGATGGACAAACTGGTGGAAAAAAGCCAGTACGATAAATTTGTAGCCCAACGTACGGAACAAATCAATCAGCAAAAAGCGGCCTTG
>JBGUMP010000067.1:0-38156 GCA_045116875.1 Elusimicrobiaceae bacterium
TTAACGCCAGCGCTGTAGAAAGCAATTTGTATAAGGCAATCGATGCGGCCGCCGTTAAAGCAGAAGCTCAAGCTAAAAAAATTAAAAACAAAGCAAAAGCTCGCAAAACTTCTAAAAAATCCGTCAAAACATTAGAGATGGAACCTTTTGCCGAAGTAATGTTGCCGCAAAATGATGTCAAATTTTCTGTCATTAAACAAGTAGAAGTATCCCCCATGAACCCGGAAGATGCCGCCTATGAAATGGAACGTTTGGGCTATTCCTTCTGGATGTTCTTGGATGAAGCATCTAAACAAATCAATCTAATCTTCAAACGTTTAGATGGAACTTACGGGCTTATTAAACCCATTAAAAAGAAATAAGACACGGAGTAAACGTTGGAATTTACTAAATCCATTACCGTTAAAGAACTACTCCAAGTGAAAGCACTTCACTTGGAGCTAGTTTGCGGTAAACGTTATATCGGGCGCGAAATTACAGAGCCACGTGTCAATCGCCCCGGTTTAGCACTGGCAGGGCAACTTGAAAACTTCCGCGCCAACTCTGTACAAGTGTTCGGCCGCAGTGAGTTTTCTTTCTGTCAAAAAGAAAATAAAACCCGTCTGCGTGCAAACATTACAAAAATGTTAAATGAGGGCGATGTACCTTGCCTCATTATGACAGCCGGGTTAGATCCTCACCAGGCCATCCGCAAAGGGAGTCTTAGTGCGGATGTGGCTGTACTAAAGACCGAGATGGAGTCGTCCGCATTTTTGGCGGCTTTTTCCCGTTTTTTGGACGAAAAACTTTCCCCAGTTACGCATGTACACGGCGTACTGGTAGATGTTAGCGGAATAGGAGTACTCATCCGCGGAGATGCCGGCATTGGTAAAAGTGAATGCGCTCTTGAACTCATTAAACGCGGTCATATTTTGGTAGCCGACGATGTAGTAGAGGTACAAAAGCGTGGACGCTATTTGATGGGGAGCTGCCCCGCCATGCTTAAGCACTATATGGAAGTGCGCGGACTTGGCGTGCTGGATGTCCCTCTCTTATTTGGCGTAGGGGCTACATTGGATGAAACCAAAATCGACATGGAAGTGGTGCTCACCTCGCCCAATAAATCTCCGATTGATCGCCTGGGTGTGGAGCAAAAAGCAACGGATTTGTTAGGCGTTGAACTTCCTTCTTTGGTGTTACCGGTTACCCCGGGGCGCAATTTAGCCGTTTTGATAGAAGTAGCCGCACTAAACCAACAACTCAAAACTCAAGGGATCTTTTCGGCCAAAGAATTTAGCCAAAAAATTCTGGACAAAATGAAACAAGGTAAAAAAAATGAAAAAAACTAAAAAACGCATTTTTATCATTACCGGTTTGAGCGGGGCAGGGAAATCCCAAGCACTTAAAATTTTTGGCGATTTTGGATTTTATTGTGTGGACAACCTTCCGCTGGCTCTTTTTAAAAATTTTATCGATTATGTAACCCATGATACAGAACACCCCAATATTGCGTTAGGGATTGATATGCGCGCCGGGGATCGTCTAAAAGACCTTCCTAACTTAGTTAAAACCATCAAGAACGAAGCGTTTGATATTAAGATTATCTTTTTTGATGCTTCGGACGAGTGCTTAATTCGCCGCTTTTCCGAAACAAAACACCGTCACCCTATTCATAAAAAATTGGCCGCGGCCATTGCCCACGAGCGCCACGCATTACGCGCCATCCACACCATGGCAGACAAAGTAATTGACACGAGCGATTTAAAACTCGGCGAACTTAAAGAAAAGCTTTCTATGCTGTTAGCTTCCAAACGTACAGATGAAATGCAAATTTCCGTGGTATCGTTTGGGTTTAAAAACGGAATCCTTAAGGATTGCGACATTGTAATGGATGTACGTTTTTTGCCAAACCCCTACTATGTGGCAGCATTGAAAAATAAAACCGGGTTGGACAAACCCGTGCAAGATTACATTTCTTCGTTCAAAGAAACGCAGGAATTTGCTACAAAATTTACCAGTTTGGTTAAATATCTAATTCCTAAATATATTAAGGAAGGCAAAAGTTATTTAACCATTGCCATGGGATGCACCGGGGGGAAACACCGCAGTGTATTTATGGCACACGAACTGGCAAAACGGTTAAACGAAGCTGGGCTTACCGCTTCGGAATTTCATAGAGATATAGGACTTTAATTATGGTAAAAATTATACTGGTAACACATGGACAATTAGCCAAAGAAATGCTGGAAACAGCCGGCTTGATTATTGGCAAACCCACGGACGATGGTTTTGCTACTTTCGCCGTTACAACTGCCTCCTCGGTGGAGAAAGAAGCAGCCAAGTTAAAAAAAGTACTGGACACCTGCGCGGACGGTGCCATTATATTAACCGATATTTTTGGCGGTAGTGCCACCAATATTTCTCTCACCGCCAGCAAAGATTTGCCCAATTGCCATGTTATTACGGGGCTTAACTTGAGTATGTTATTAACGGCTATTAACAGCCGCAAAAAACTCACCGCCAAGGAACTGGCTGAAAAAATAGAAGCTGACGGGAAACGTGCCGTCATTAATGCAACAGAACTTTTAATCAAGGGGCTATAATGCCAATTATTTTTGCGCGGGTGGATGATCGGTTAATCCACGGACAAATTGTACAAGCTTGGTTACCTGAACTTAATGTAGATGAGGTAGTAATTCCCTGTGCCAAACACAGGGTGGCTTCACTTAACCAGGCGTTGTTGCGGCTGAGCCTTCCTTACGAATATGCCCTTACTGTAATGGATTCTCATAAAGCCGTGCAATACGCGCGCAATTCCAAAAAAAGAATTTTTCTATTGATGAGTACTTTACGGGAAATGGCAGACTTAATTGAAGACGGCTTGCAAATTAAGTCCATTAATATTGGCGGAATGCATTTTAAAGAAAACGCACAAAAATTAGCTGAGAATGTATTTTTAGACGAACAAGATAAACACTTACTAAAAATCATCAGCGGGCTAGGGATTCGCATTGAAACCCGCGCTGTACCTAATGCTACGTCCATTACCATTACGGAGGCCATCCAATGACCAATATCCTGATCATTTGCGTGCTAGGCGCACTGTTGGAACTGGATACCACTTATGCTTTTCAACTAACATTCTCCCGCGGAATTATCGCGGGACCCTTGCTTTCGCTAGTAACCGGAGACTTGATGACCGGTTTGCAAGTGGGAATTTTTACAGAGCTTATCTTTATTGATATTAGCCCGTTAGGGGGGCTGTTACCTCCAAGCTCTGCAGTATGTTGTACGTTATCGTTGGCATTATGCAGTTTGTCTATCCCCGTATATTTTGCATTTTTCTTTGGGGTAATTGGGGCTGTTTTATTTTCAGTGTGTGAAATCTTTATCCGCAAGCACCGCTCCGTTTGGTTAAGCCGACAAGAGCGCCTTATTTTATCCAAACCGTCCCGCGTCTCATGGATTGTGGTAAAAGCGTTAGCCATATCCTTTGCAATGACGTTATCCTTTTTGTTGTTTTACAGTGCTATTGTAGGCGGGGCCTTTGCCCGTTTATTGCCCTTCCTACCAGAGAAATTACATTTAGCCAGTAAGTTTGCTTTTATGGCTGTACCATGGATTGGGTTAGCAACCTTGGTTTCAACTTTCCGGCTTAAAACGAGGTAATATGACACGTTGGATGCAATTTCAATTATTTTGGCGTTCTTTCTTCCTGCAAGCAGGATGGAATTTTGCCAAATATCAAAATTTAGGGCTCGCGTTCGTCATGACCCCTTTGTTGCGTGGCATATACCAACAAGACAAGCGGGATCTTCCCTCTGTATTGGAACGCTATTTGGAAAGTTTTAACACGCAACCCATGATGGCTTCCTTCTGTTTTGGAGCACTGGCCAAGCAAGAAGAACGCATGGAGCGAGCGAAAACATTGGTCGATTATAACGAACGTCTAAACGAATGGAACAGTCTAAAGAGAAGTTTATCCATCACGACGGCCTCTCTGGGGGATCGTTTATTCTGGGGAACCTTAAAACCTTTTACCCTATTACTGGCTCTATTTATTTGGCTGGCTTTAAATATTAATTTCTTCGAGGCAGATCCGCAACGCCAATTGTACTGGATAGATGTGTTTGGGGCATGCCTGGTAGCTTTCTTTGCATTCAACACCGTTGCTTTGTTTGTAAAATGGAAAGGCATTTCTTTAAGTTACAATGCGCCTAATAACGGGTGTTTTGGGCTTACCCAATTTGATTGGAACCGTACTATCTACAACACAAAGCGTTTTGGAATGTTGCTAGCATTGGGACTCTTATTAGGCGGGCTTTATTACTTTTTACACGATTTAGAAATGGTTTTAGGTCTTAAATTCATTACGCGCGCAGTAATTGTATTGTTCTTCGTAAGTATCAGCTTAATGACGCGCGATTTACGCATCCCCAATATGTACTTGTATATTGCGGCAATGTTTGTATTTAATTTGGTGTATTTATTTTAATATGGTACAAAAAGAATTAACTATTTTAAACCGTTTAGGATTGCATGCCCGGCCCGCTGCCCAAATTGTGCAGACAGCGGCAGGTTTTGATTGTGATATTGAGTTAACCAAGGACAATGTAACCATCAATGCGAAAAGCATTATGGGAGTCATGATGTTAGCCGCTGAATTTGGCGCCCATATCTGTGTAACCGCTAACGGAAAAGATGAAGCAAAAGCTTTAGAAGCACTGGAAAAATTATTTAACGAAAAATTTAATGAGGAATTTTAGAGATCTATGCTAGTTCTTAAAGGGATCCCCGCCAGCCCGGGAGTAGCCATTGGACGTGCTATTGTGGTGCCCGATGAAAACCTGATTACGGCCAAGCATTATATTGCTTCCGGTTCGGCAGATGGGGAATTGCGTAAATTTCAACAAGCATTGCAAAAAACGATGGTTGAATTGGACGAATGTGCCCAAAAAGTACGCGCCACCCTTGGCTCCGAATACGCGGGCCTAATGGATACCCATAAACTCATCCTCCAAGATCCCACTCTCAAGGATGCGGTCGTTGCAAAAATTACGAAGGATTTTCTAACTGCACGTTCCGCCATTTCATTGACTTTGGCAGAATTAGCGGCTAATTTTGACAAAATTGAAGACCCTTTTTTCAAGGAACGCCGAAATGATCTCTCCGATGCCGGCAAGCGTTTGCTGGCCAATTTGGAAGGGAATAAAAAAGATTTTCTTGCCTCCATCAAACGGCCTTCCTTACTTGTTGCGCATGATTTATTCCCGTCAGACACAATTAGCCTTCCGGAAAAACAAATTTTAGGATTTTGTACAGACTTAGGGGGTAAAACAAGCCACACCGCATTGCTTGCGCAAAGCTTAAATATCCCGGCTGTGGTCGGCTTATCTACAGCATCGAAAGACGTTGCTAATGGAGATATGCTTATTATTGACGGAGAAAATGGTCTGTTGGTCATTAATCCGGACCGCTACACCCTAGCCAACTACCGGCAGATTAAGCGGGAAATTAGAAAAACCGAATCTTTGCTTAAGACCATCAACCATTTGCCGGTAGTTACCCAGGACGGCAGACGGGTACACCTCTATGTTAACTACGATCCTCGCACCGATAACAAATACAACAAAACCCTCATTACGGACGGGCTCGGTTTATTGCGTACCGAATTTTTGTTTATGAACACCCCTGTTCCTCCGTCAGAAGAAGCTCAGTATAAGATTTATCTGGCCGTAGCAAAACGCTTTGATATGCGCCCGGCTACTATTCGCCTGGCAGATTTGGGCGCTGACAAAATGCCGGACTTTGCATTGGATGAACTGGACGAGGATGATAACCCCTTTATGGGATGCCGCGGTATCCGCTTGTTACTTAAAAATCCGGAATTACTACGCACGCAATTACGTGCCATTGTGCGCACCGCTTGCGAGGTCCCAGCTCAAATCAAAATTATGATCCCAATGGTTTCATCCGTGGAAGAAGTACGCCATGTACGCAAGGCATTTGAGGAGGTCCTTCAAGCATTTGCAGACGAAGGGAAAAAACCACTCAATAAGATTGCTTTGGGAGCAATGATTGAAGTCCCAGCGGCAGCCATTGCCCTAGACGGCATGATTAACGATTTGGATTTCATCTCCATTGGCACCAATGACTTAATTCAATATCTGGTAGCCGTGGACCGCGTAAACCCGGAAGTGGCGCACATGTATGATCCCTGCCACCCCGCGGTAGGACGTACTATTCATAATATCATTCAAACAGCGCATAAACGCAACAAAAGCGTATCCATTTGCGGAGAAATTGCTTCCGATGCCAAAATGCTGCCCTTATTATTGGGATGGCAAGTAGACGGCCTGTCCGTCACGCCGCGCATGTATTTACGTGTTAAAAATAATATCCGCAATTTAAATTTTGAACATTGTTCCGACTTGGCCCAGGCCGCCCTTTTAATGGGAAGCTCAGCCGAGATTCGAAAATTGGTAGAAGAAAATCAGTATGAAAATTCGTAATTTTTCCATTGTTGCCCATATTGACCACGGCAAGACAACACTTTCAGATCGTATTTTAGAAGATACCGGCACCGTACCCAAGCGCAAAATGCAGGCCCAGCTCCTAGACGGCATGGACTTGGAACGCGAACGCGGTATTACTATCAAAGCCAAGGCAGTACGCATCCAATACAAAGATTATATTCTTAATTTAATTGACACCCCCGGGCATGTGGATTTTTCTTATGAAGTTTCCCGCTCGTTACGCGCTTGCGAAGGGGTGCTCCTGTTGGTAGATGCTTCGCAGGGGGTAGAAGCACAAACCGTTGCTCATGCGCATTTAGCGCAAAGTTTAGGACTTAAAATCATCCCTGTCATGAATAAAGTGGATTTATCCCAATCGGATGCTGATGCTTCCGAAGAACAACTATGGGATATTTTGCGCGAACCTATCGAAGCAGAGCGTGTAAGTGCCAAAACCGGGATGGGAATTGAACATTTGTTAGATCGCATTATTACCGACATACCTGCCCCTACCGGGTCGACCGCCAAACCGTTGCGCGCATTGATCTTTGATTCTTACTATGATGCTTTTCGCGGGGTCATCATGTACATCCGCTTAGTAGATGGAGTCCTTAAACCAGGGCAAACCATTCAATTTATGTCCTCCGGGGCCACCTACAAAGCAGAAGAGATTGGTTTTATGACCCCCAAACAGTTGCACAAGTGCGATCAACTTTGCGCAGGGGAAGTGGGTTATTTGGCTGCCGGAATCAAAGACATCCACCAAGTCAAAGTGGGGGATACCGTCACACTGGCAGATAACCCTGCCACCGAACCGCTCCCCGGATATGAGGACGCCAAACCGGTAGTTTTTGCCAGCATTTTCCCAGTAGAAACGACCGATTTCCCGTTGTTACGCAAAGCCCTGGAAAAATTGCACCTTTCCGACAGTTCTTTCCAATACCAAAGCGAAACTTCCAAAGCGTTAGGGTTTGGGTTTCGCTTAGGGTTTATGGGAATTTTACACATTGAAATTGTGAAAGAACGATTGGAGCGCGAGTTTAATTTATCCCTGATTGCCACGTCGCCTAACGTGGTATATCATGTTAAATTTACGCCTCGCAAATCTCATCCGCAAGAACTGGCCGCTTTGCCAGAAGCGTCCGATGATCCCGGTTATAAGATTATTGATAACCCGGCCAACTTTCCGCCCCATGGGGATATTATAGACATCAAAGAGCCGGTAATTCACATTACCATTGTGACTCCCGTAGAATTTATGGACGGCGTGATGACGCTACTTAAAGAAAAACGGGGCACTTTCATGAATATGGATCACCTATCCAACCAGCGTGTCATTATTAAATATGAAATGCCCATGGGGGAAATGGTCATCGACTTTTACAATAAATTAAAATCCGTTTCTAAAGGGTACGCATCGTTTGATTATGAAGTGGCCGGATTTCGAAGCTCCGATGTAGTATTAATGGAAATTTTACTACACGGCTCTCCGGTTGATGCGCTTTCTACCGTTGTACACAAAGACAAAGCCCAAACGATTGGCCGTGCTTTGTGCGCCAAGCTAAAAGAACTAATCGGTCGCCAGCAGTTTGAAGTAGCCGTCCAAGCAGCTATCAACGGTAAAGTAATCGCACGCGAAACAATCCCCGCCTACCGCAAAGACGTAATTGCCAAGTGTTATGGCGGTGATATTACCCGTAAGCGCAAACTATTGGAAAAGCAAAAAGAAGGGAAAAAGCGCATGAAATCCATAGGCAGTTTGAACATACCGCAAGAAGCATTTGTGGCTATGCTTAAAATTGACGAAGAGTAATTTGCTAGAATATATCTATGATTTTAGAAGGTAAAACATTAGCTAAGCAAATCCGCGGACCCTTAGCCGACAGGGCCAAAGTTGTTTGCCAAAAAATGGGCCGTCCAATTATGCTTGCCGCCATTGGTTCTACCGAAGATTACGGAGCATATGTATATCTTAAAAAGGAGGTAGAAGCGGCTCAAAAAATAGGGCTAAAAACCCAGATTTTTGAAGTAGGCAATCAATCTTCTGCTCCTGATTTTGTAGAGTTGGTGAAGCGTCTTTCCCAAGATAAAATGGTGGATGCCATTCTCATTCCGCGTCCGCTTCCCGCACATTTAGCCACCACCAATTATGCCGCTTTTTTGGCTCCGCAAAAAGACATTGACGGGATGTCCACCATTAATATGGGCAATTTGTTCTTATGCAAAACTTGGCAGGAAATTGAAGCCCTGTCCGGTTTTGTACCCTGCACGGCAACAGCCGTAATTAAGCTATTGGAATATCACCATATTCCATTGTCCGGCAAAGAAATAGCCGTCATTGGTCGTTCTTCTACAGTAGGCCGTCCGTTGGCACATCTGTTGACCTGTAAAAACGCCACTGTAAAAATCTGCCACCGCCTTACCGATTTACCGCGCGCCTTGAAAGATGTTGATATCGTCTGTTCCGCCGCCGGGACAGCGGGCCTTTTACAAGCAGCTTGGCTTAAACCGGGGGCCATTGTAATTGACATTTCCACCAATTGGCAAAATAATCAACTCACCGGTGATGCTGACCCCGCCGCGTTGGAAAAACAAGGTATTAGCTATTCGCCGGTTCCGGGCGGAGTTGGCCCGGTGACGCTTGCGGTACTACTAGAAAATATGGTATTTTCAAGAGAGAGGCTTTTATGCAAAAATGGACGCTCTTAATTGCGCTCTGTGCGTTGGTCGGCCTATTGGGCGGATGCAAATCCAGCGATACAAAAGAAATTAATGGCGAGCGCTACGCCAAAAAAATTTATTTAACCAAAGAAGACTACATGGAAGATTTAGGCAATGTAGCCGAGTTGGACCGCCGCGAATTGCCCCCAAACGTAGAGTCTGAATATATCTTTAACGTGGTACCGCAAAACACAGAAGACACGAATATTTACTTCTTTGATAAACACCAACAACCCAAAGTCCCCGGCGAATACACAGCCAACGACTATAAAAACGAAAAACGCCTATGGGTAAAACCCAAACGCTATACCCCCGAACAATACTACGGTATGCAAGGCAGTGATAACTCTTCTGAAGAAAGTTCTTACGGATATTAATAAAACCCCGCTAAAAGCGGGGTTTTATTAACTATCTATACAACAAAATCTGATCCGTAAATATTCCATCCACTCCTTGCGCTTGTAGCTTGGTGGCCAAGGATTTATCATTTACAGTGTAACAATACAGTTTGATCCCATGTTGATGGCAAATCCGGGCCATATCCGGCACAAAACGGATATGGTTGATATGTACACTTTCGGCTCGCAACGCCCGTGCTTTTTCTATATCAAACTGACGCGTTAACAACCCAATACGGGCTTGCGGCTGGAGGGAACGCAAGCGCATTAATGAGTCATAATCAAAACTGGAAAATAAAATTTTAATGCTCAAATGCGGATATTTTCCCAGGAAATCAAGCAATTCCTTTTCAATTCCCGGATATATATTGCCGTCGTTTTTTAGTTCAATATTAAGCAGCTGCAAGCCCGGAGCAATAATGGGCAACACTTCTTGCAATAAAGGAACGGCAACTTTGTTTTGGGTAAAGGGGTTTATGAGTGGAAATTTAGCCAAATCTGCGCTGGTCAAATCTCCCAACGCCACATCTTTGCCGGCAGTTTCCAACAGGGAATAATTATGATGAACCGCCAGTTTCCCATCCTTTAATAGATGAACATCCAATTCATAATGTGTGGCACCTTGCTCTTTGGCAAGGGCAAAGGCCTCAAGCGTATTTTGAACCCGTTGTGCGCTAGCTCCGCGATGTGCAAAGTAAATCATACCCATAGTGTAAAAAAATTACATATCAAAAGCAACGGGACCCAACATCTCTGTGGGGCCCCGTTTTTCATCATAAAGTAATGTTATTTAATTTCAGAAGTGCAGTGCGGGCAGCGGGTTGCTTCGATAGCAATTTCGCTAAAGCAGAACGGGCACTTTTTTGTGCTAGGGGCAGCAGCCGGAGCCGGGGCCGGTTTGTTCAATTTATTAATAGCTTTAATCAAAATAAAGATACAGAAAGCTACAATTAAAAAGCTGATAACAGCGTTTAGGAACAAACCTAAATTAAGGGTGGTTGCACCCGCGGCTTGTGCAGCGGCTACCGTGTTAAATTCACGAGCTCCGTCCGCACCGGCTTTAATCACAATAAACCAGTTGGAAAAATCTACTTTACCCAACAACAAACCCAAAGGCGGCATCAATACATCAGCTACCATGGAATTGACAATTTTTGTAAAAGCGCCACCAATGATGATACCGACAGCCATATCAATTACATTGCCGCGCATTACGAATTGCTTGAATTCATTTACTATTCCTTTCATTTGATTCTCCTATTTTATTAATTTTGCCGCCTTTAATAAAGGCGTGTACAAATCATCCTGTAGGGGGTACTTAATTTCCTCCCGGTTTACGGTATCGCTAAATACCACCGGGGCCCCTTCAATGATACAAAGCGGACATTGTTCATCCGCCTCACCCATCACTAAGGCCGCCGCTGTGGCTAAGCTATCCGCCACATTTACCAAGGTTGTCTGTAGCTTCTTGCCAAAAAGGTCCTTTTTCCCCCGTAAATCCCGGGTCCCTCTAAAACCTGCATAACCTACCGCGGCCGCTATTACACCGGCACGCAAAGGTAAGATCATACTATCCGTAATCACAACCCCTAAATTTTGCAACTGCCAGGCCCGCTTTAATGCTTGGCATAGTTCATCCGCACATACATAGCAATCCGGCAAATAAATCAACTTGCCGCGCGCATTGGATTCATCTACCCCGGCATTGGTCATAACCATGCCATCTTTGATAGTAAACCAAGCTAAAGGTGTTTTTAACGCGGCCTGGCTTTGGGATTGAATCAATGTTTCTTTTTGGGCCGCATCCCGATACGGGGTTGTGCATCCTTTCCACAATGCAACTACTTTGGAAGACACGCCCAAGATGCTATTTTCAGCCATGCTGGGAATGTGATGCACAGCAAAAGAAACCAAATCGGTCTTTTCTTCAAAGAGCTGGGTGCGAATGGCGGTTACTTTCATACATTTTCAAAAGGAGCCACAAAGCTGCGAAATACTTCATTAGCTAGTTGCAACCCTTCCATACTTAATTTTACCTTTTTCTGAACCTGTGTGAGAAGTCCATTCTGAATATGCCGTTCAATTTCCGCACCAAATAAAACTTTTTGCCGGGCTGTTAATTCCACTCCATCCAACTGCCGAAAGGCCAACATCAGTGTTTCTCCTTCTTTGGCCTTGCCTGTTAACTGTTCGGAAAATACAACAGGCGTTTTGCCATTTTCCAGGCAACATATATAATCATCAATCGACGGTGTGTTTTGACACCGCACCCCGTTACGGTAAGAAGCAGCGGCACTTCCCAATCCTAGATATTCCCCATTCTGCCAATAATTGGTATTGTGCAAAGCACGCTTGCCGGGCAACGCATAATTTGAAATTTCATAATGCTCGTATCCCGCTGCAAGCAAAAGAGAATGTGTTTTTTCCAGCATTGTGCGCATGAGATCCTGGTCGCATACAATACCACGCTCAAAAAAAACGGTTCCTTCTTCTATCTGTAAACCATATACCGAAATATGTTCCGGGCGCAGCTCTATGAGTTGCTGCAAACTGGCTACAAAGGATTCCACCGTCTGTTTGGGAAGCCCGGCAATCAAATCCACATTGATATTTTTAAACCCGCATGCACGGGCTTGTTCATACGCCTGTAAAAATTGCCGTGCAGTATGGATGCGGCCCAACAGCTTGAGTTCTTCATCCCGAAAACTTTGCAGTCCCATACTTAAACGCCCAAAGCCCAAGTCGCGCAGGAGTTTTATTTTAGGGACGGTTAAACTTTCTGGGTTGGCTTCAAAAGTGCTTTCTTCAAAGGCGGATACGGGGCCGAAATTTTTATGAATAATTTTTGCTAACCGCCGTAATTGATGCTCAGCCAATAAACTGGGGGTTCCTCCGCCCACGTATAGAGTTTTGAAACCAAGTCCTTTGTAAAGAGCTGCCTCACGCGCCATAGCTTCTAAATAATCATCAAACAGGGCTTCTTTGCCGGCAAATGAAGCAAAGTCGCAATAATTGCACTTTTGTTTACAAAATGGAATATGAATATAGAGGCCGCGTTTCATGCCTGTTTGCGCTGCGCTTCGTAATTAAGGTAAGCCAAAATAAATGGATCCAAATCTCCGTCCATTACCGCGGTAATTTGACTGGTTTCGTGTCCGCTACGCAAATCTTTAACCAATTGATACGGCATAAAAACGTAAGAACGAATTTGATGCCCCCACGCAATTTCACCTTTTTGCCCGTAACGCTTTTCCGCCTCGCCCCGTTTTTTATCCATCTCTAATTCATAGAGTTTGGCTTTCAGCATTTTCATAGCCGTTTGACGGTTTTGCAACTGACTACGTTCTATGCGGCAAGACACCACTATCCCCGTTGGTTTATGCAGAATACGTACCGCGCTTTCCACTTTATTGACGTTTTGACCGCCGTGTCCGCCGGCACGCGAGGTTTCCAACTCGATATCACTTTCAGGGATTTCAATATTAATATCTTCATCAATATCCGGCAACACATCACACGAAGCAAACGAGGTGTGCCTTCGAGCGTTTGCATCAAACGGTGATACGCGCACCAACCGGTGCACCCCGTTTTCTCCCTTTAAATAACCATACGCAAAGGGCCCTTCCACCATAGCAGAAAGCGTTTTAATGCCAGCTTCATCACCGGGTTGTGAATCCAAAATGGAAAATTTAAACCCGTGTTGTTCGGCCCACCGTGTGTACATACGCACCAGCATTTGAGCCCAATCGCACGATTCTGTTCCTCCTGCTCCTGCATGGATCGTCAGGATTGCATTTAATTTATCATTGGGCTCGCTTAAGCGGATAGCTGCCTCTTTTTGTGCAACACGTTTCTCCGTTTCCTGCAAAGAATTAAACAAATTATTCAACTCTTGTTGATCTTGCATCTCTTTGCATAAATCAAATAACGCATAGGAATCTTCCAGTTGTTTTTTGAGTTCGAAAAAAGTTTCGATAGCGGTTTTTAAGATATCAATTTGACGGCTGACTTCTTTGGCTTTTTGGGTATCGTTCCAAAATTCCGGCTCTGCCGATACTTTCTGCAATTTAGCCAGTTCGGTTTGTTTATCCGCGACCTTATCAATTGCTTCTATTTTGGCAACCCGGGCAGCCAGCTCATCTATTTTTTGTTCTACATCTTTAAATTCAATATTATTCATAAAAAAATACAACCGTTGAAATGCCTATCGTAAAAAATAAAATGGCACACACCCAGGCAAACCAATCCCCCCATTGTGTGTAAAATGTGTTTCTTTCTGTTACCGAAAGAGGCACTTGTGCGGTAATAATATCTTGGGAAAAAAGATTGGATTTTTTCCGGATATTTCCAAAGGCATCAATATACGCAGAGAAACCGGTATTGGCCGCGCGTAAAACCGGACGACCATTTTCGACAGCGCGCAACACGTTGGCCGCTAAATGTTGGTGCGGTGCTGCGGTATCAAAAAACCAAGCATCATTGGTAATATTTACAAATAGCTGAGCTCCTTTTTTATTCTGTGCACGCCACAAAAGCGGGAAAATAGACTCATAGCAAATCGTCGTCCCTAATTTAATGCCGCCGGCTTCTAGCAACGGTTGGTCATACGGACCGGGCAAAAATTCACCCAATGCGCCCATTACTTCCACATCCTTCAAAATAAAGCCCAAGAGACTTTGAAATGGGACAAATTCCCCAAACGGAACCAGTTTCTCTTTACGATAGGCCGAAACTCCGTCCCCGGAAGGAGTCAATAAATATGCTCCTACATATTGTTCATCTTTAGAGGTAAACATATTGGAACCTACAATTTGGTAAGCCCCGCTTTGTTGGCCTATGTCTGTAAACAGATTGTAATATTTTTCTTCCAATAAAGAACCCGGCACCGCACTTTCCGGCCACACCATCAGGTACGTGTTTTCCCCGGCTAAGCTATGCCCCATGGTATCTAATGTACGGGCAATTTCTTCTTCAAATTCCGTCGTCCATTTCTTATACTGATCAATATTGGGTTGCATCAGTGCGGCTTGCACCGTAAGCAGAGAACGGGGATTATCCAAAAAATGGGCAAACTTACCCTGCATATAGGCACCCCACCCATATACGCAAGCAAAAGCTAAGGTAGCAATGAATAACTGCCCCAATCCCTTTCCCAAACTTTTTTGTCCAAAACACCATCCTACGCTACTGCCCACGAACGCTAGAACGAAACTAAGGCCATACACGCCGGCATAAGCGGCAACATATAACGTCTGTGGTACATTCCACTGGGTATATCCCAGCATAATCCACGGAAATCCCAACCCATAAAATGCAATCATTTGGTGCAACCACTCCAGCGCCACCCAACCACAGGCCGCCAATATGGGGAAAAAGAATCCTGTTTTCTTTAGAAAATAACACGCTCCGCCAAAAGCCGCAAATTGCAAAGCCAACAGCCCCGATAGCCCCAACCATGCCGCTAGAGACATCGATTGCGAAAGTCCACCCCCCTGCAAGCAAGTAGTGTAGATCCACGATAATAGCAAAGCATTGCTTAAAAGCCCAGTCAACCATCCATATCCTACCGCTCCCCAAAATCCGCGTACGTGGCAAACTCCCCAAATAAACGGAGCCAATATTAGCCAAGCCGCAAACGAAAGCGAAACTTTAGGATAGCTCAAGTAGAATAAGCCCGTACACAACCCTATACAAGCCAATAAGAACAGCCAGCGACTCATACGACGGATTAGGCTTTGTATCCGTTGCCAAAATGAAGGGTGCTGTTGAGCAGATGAAGTACTTGACGAACTCATAATTAGTAACTAATTTTGCAGCGGCGCGCTTTACACACAGCACGCGCGGAGGGGCTGCATTCCTTCTCCTTGGAAACTTTTTGTGGGCAAGCTTTTGTTACCATTTTCACTTTGTTAATTGCATTGAAATCCGTGATGTAGTTTATGTTAATAGCCACTACTCCCTTGGGGCCCACCATGCATCCGCACGGATCTTTATCTACAATTAAACAATCCGCATCCTGTTTGCACGAATAGACGCGGGCCAAACGGGCTTTGCGGGCGGCTTCCTGTGCGGCCTTATCCGCGGCTTCTTTTTGTGCGGCCATTTCTTCCACACTCAGTTGCGGAATATCCACCGGAATAGGCGAATCATGCGACAGAAACAGCGGGATTAATAACAATACACCCACCGTGCAAACTAGCAAGAAAACATTTGTAATTAATTTTTTCATTGGTTGGCTCCACAACATTTCTTATATTTTTTCCCGCTTCCGCACGGGCACGGATCATTACGTCCAATATGCTTTTGCACAGGAGCGCTTTGATCCGGATTTTTGGCTGCAGCGGCTTGAGCGCGTTCAGCAGCTGTGCGCCGCGGCGGCAACTGCAACCGGAAAATATAACTGACCATCAAATCACGAATGCGGTTCATCATGGCGCTGTATAACTTATACGATTCTTTTTGATATTCGATGAGCGGATCTTTTTGGGCATATCCGCGCAAACTAACGCTATTTTGCAGTTGGTCTAGCTCGTATAAGTTTTGCTTCCATGCCGTATCGATAATTTGCAATAACAACATCCGCTCAATTTCACCAAAATCAAGACCTTGCTCGGCAAAATACAACGTTCGTTGCGCATACAAATCCTTAACGGTATTCATAATATCTTGCACTAATTCGTCTTGCGATTTTTTCCCAACATTTTCTGCCGTTAATTCAAACGGCAACGGGAAAAACTGGTGCAGGCCGGTATTTAACGCTGCAAAATTGGACTTTTGCGGATGTTGCGGATGATAATACTGCTCCACCAATTCTGCCACAATTTCTTCCATCATTTGATGGGATTTTTCCGTCATATTTTCCCCATCTAAAATGGCATTGCGCAACCCATAAATAGCCGTGCGTTGTTGATTCATTACTTTGTCATAGTCCAGCAATTGTTTGCGGATATCAAAGTTACGGCCTTCTACCATGCGCTGAGCCCCTTCAATTTGGCGGGTGAGCAAGAAAGACTCTATAGCTTCGCCTTCTTTCATACCTACGCGCGATAAAATGGCTCCAATTTTTTGTGAGTTGGCAAACAAACGCATTAACTCGTCATCTAGCGCAATGTAAAAGCGCGAAGATCCCGGATCGCCTTGGCGGGCACAACGGCCACGCAACTGATTATCAATACGACGGCTTTCATGCCGTTCACTTCCAATTACGTGCAGCCCCCCCAACTTCACAACAGCTTCTTGTTCTTCGGGAGTAGCCGGGTTGCCGCCCAACACTATATCGGTACCACGCCCGGCCATGTTCGTAGCAATCGTTACAGCCCCTTTGCGGCCGGCTTGGCTAATGATTTGGGCCTCCATTTCATGGTATTTAGCATTTAATACCTTGTGTGGAATACCTTTTTGACGAAGCATTTGGCTTAACTTCTCGGACTTTTCAATACTGCGCGTCCCCACCAGCACAGGGGCCCCTTGTTTCCACAATCCTTCCACTTCATCTACAATTGCATTAAATTTAGCCCGTTCGGTAAGATATACACTATCCGGGTAGTCAATACGCTTGGAAGGACGGTTCGGACGAATTTCGACTACATCTAATTTATAAATCTGCCAAAACTCATTGGCTTCCGTCATAGCTGTACCCGTCATACCGGAGAGTTTGTTGTACAGTTTAAAGAAGTTTTGGAACGTAATGGTAGCCAACGTCTGGTTTTCTTCTTTAATAGGTAAATTTTCCTTGGCCTCTACAGCTTGATGTAGTCCATCGCTCCATCGGCGGCCCGGCATTAAACGGCCCGTAAATTCATCCACGATGATGACTTCCCCATCCTTTACTACATAATCCACATCTCGTTCGTACAGATGGTGTGCCCGTAACGCCTGGTTGATATGATGGACCCATTCGGACTGGACATCATCGTACAAATTGCCCACATTCAAAAATTTCTCGGCCTTGGCAATACCAGTGTCGGTAAGCGTAGCTGTGTGAGCTTTTTCGTCAATGATTGCATCTACTCCTTCATCCAAATTAATACCTTCATACTTGGCTTTTACTTCATCTTTTTCCGTAATCAAACGAACTTTTAAAGAAGGAATTAAACGGTTAACGATATAATACTTATCCGTACTTTGATCCGAGGGGCCGGAAATAATCAGTGGGGTACGGGCTTCGTCAATTAAAATAGAGTCCACTTCGTCCACAATACAATAATTGAGCGGGCGCAAGACGCGGTCCGCGCGGTTAATGACCATGTTATCACGCAAGTAATCAAACCCCAGCTCGTTGTTGGTTACGTACGTAATATCTTTTTGGTACATTTCGCGACGCTCATTATTTTCCATATCGTGGCCAATAAAGCCGACCGTTAAACCCAAAAATTCGTGAATAGGGCCCATCCATTGGCGGTCACGTTTGGCCAAATAGTCGTTGACGGTCACCACATGTACCCCTTTACCGGTAAGTGCGTTTAAATAAGAGGGCAATACAGCCACCAACGTCTTTCCTTCCCCAGTGCGCATTTCCGCAATTTTTCCCTGATGCAGCACAATGCCACCCAAAAGCTGTACATCATACGGACGCAGGCCAATTACGCGTTTAGCCGCTTCGCGTACGGTGGCAAAAGCTTCTGCCAAAATGTCATCCAGCGTTTCCCCATTGGCTAAACGGGTCTTAAACTCTTGAGTTTTGGCTTTTAATTGTTCGTCGCTAAGTGCTTCCATTTCGGCTGACAGAGCATTTGCTTTATCAACGTAATGTTGAATTTTCTTTAAATCTCGTTCACTTTTTGTTCCAAAAACTTTGTTAATTACAGTTTGAATCATAGCTAAATCCTTTTAGTAAAATAGAAGATAAGAAAAACCCCTGGCAACTATTCAGCTACCGGTTTTTTGTGTTTAGTTTTAACTTGTAAATTGGTGGTTTCCTGTAAGGCGGTCTGTTGGGCAAGTACTTGCGCCTTGGCTTGTTCCAAGGCCTCATCCGCTAAATTCGCAATTTGCTCTCCAACATGCGTTTTTAAACCTTTCAAATCCGCTTCTAAAATGGAAATTTCTGTTTGATATTGTGGGTCTTTTAGCAACTTGTATTGCGCTAAAAGGGCTTCTTTGTTTTGCACGCTAACAGCCCAAATGCGGGCATAAATTTCACGCAACTGCTGTTGAGCGTATGGACGGACGGCATCCTCCGTATTTCCTCCCGCTTGGGAATAACGCACCGCTTGTTGATACTGTTGTGTAACATAGTGCAAAGCAACTGAGTTATCAAAATTACGAGCTAGGGCAGCCAGTTCATAGCGGGATGCTAACGAATTAGCCGGTTGTTTAGCAAGATAAGAATCAACCAACTGATCAACCAGCTGCG
Source organism: Elusimicrobiaceae bacterium (assembly GCA_045116875.1). GTDB lineage: Bacteria > Elusimicrobiota > Elusimicrobia > Elusimicrobiales > Elusimicrobiaceae > Avelusimicrobium. Next base: position 18,969 of record JBGUMP010000067.1, read on the forward strand.
AAACCTGCCTATCCTGCGCGGCTTTTTCCAACAATTGCGGGTTAAAATTGCCTATAATTTGACGCACTTGCTCCGACGTAAGAGAACTCTGCGCATAAAGAGCAGAGGTCAACGTCATGGTAGCTAATAAAAATAAACCGCGTTTCATAAAAATCCCTTTTATTATTTTACTATATTCTAGGTACGCGCGCGCGGATTTTCTGGAAGAAAAAACAGGGTGCTAATTTTTATTAGCACCCTGCCAAATCTTTGCTGTGTTTGCCTAACGGGCAGCCGTTCTAAAGAAGTTCCCTTTTACGTTACGGGCCAGTTGCACTTTGCCTAAGGTTTTATCTGCCTCAACTACCACATCCTTGGCATGCGCGGTGACAAACCCATCCACTGCACCAAATACGTCCCCTTCTTTAATGATGCCTAATTGGCCGTGGCTGTTAATCTGCACTTCCAACTTTAGCGAGCCATCTACTTTTTCGGTGAGCAAGTCTTCTTCCCCCAAAGCAAATTCCAACGGAAATTTAGGGTTTACAACCCGCTTAATGGCCACAGGCACATCGGCCTCATTTTTAACAATAATCGCACACGCATTATTGTCTGCTTGCGCTAACTGTAACAACCGTTGCGGTACATTGACAGTACCGGCCAAATTAAACCGGGCCTCCTGTGCGCTACGGTGAGCGCAATAATAGCACGCACCCACACTGATAACAGCTAATAACGATGCAAAAATCTTTCTCATACTAATATTTTATCCTAAATTTGACAACTTTGGCAAGTCCTTGTCTGATAAGATGATAAAACACACACCGAGGTGTGTGTTTTATCAATACAAAGGGAAATCCTTATTGCTTAAAGAAACCCCACAGGTTTGCGTTATATACCCATCCTTTGCAGACGCCATCGGATGCTTTTAAAGGTTCATCTTGCACTTGGATCCATTTGCCCTGTTTGGAAATGTATTTAAAGGGGTATCCTTTCTCCACCGTGCATACAATATCCCCACTGGCAGACGGTGTAGCACGAACATTTAAATCCGTCTTAGCGGACATACCACCTTTAGGGCTTAACAAGGAAGCGGAAATCCAACCTTGGTATCCTTCGAAATCTTTTATAAGAACCCAGTCTCTATCCTCATTGGTTCGCAACATCAACACCGGTGTATAGCGCCAAGCATGCCATTTCACTGCACAATTAGTGCCGGCACACGTGCGGACGTTGGCTTCTTTCGTATTTACGCTGGCATATTTTTGGGCAAAAGCCGGCGTGCTAATTAGCATACAAAACGAGAACAAAACAATCAGTTTTTTCATAAAGCTCCTCAGGTGTAGAATCACATTCCTATGCTATAAGTATAGCAATACTGGTCATCTGTTTGCAAGTATTTTTTTCATTTCGGCCCAAATGTAAAAAAGGTATAATATGAGTAAAGATACCGTAAGGAGTAAATTATGAAAGAAGCCGTAGAACAAGTAATTAACGAAATCCGCCCTATTTTGCAAGCGGACGGGGGCGATATTGAACTCGTCAGCGTAGATGAAAAAACGGGTATTGTAACTGTAGGGCTGCGCGGCCACTGTGGCAACTGCCCACACGCGCAAATGACCCTGCAAGCGGTGGTAGAACGCCGCATCAAAGCAGTGGTTCCAGGTGTTACAGCCGTCGAACGCGTATAGTAAATTATGCCTGTTGTAGATCTGCACACTCACTCTGAATTTTCCGATGGAACCAGTTCCCCGGAAGAAGTGGTGCATGCCGCTTTAAAAAGCGGCGTGCAAATTTTTGCACTGACAGATCATGATACAATGGATGGCACTTCTCGAGCACAAACTCTGGCAACGGAACGGAAAATGCGTTTTGTGTACGGGGTAGAAATTAGTACCCGCGAGCACGATCACCTACATTTTACGGGCTACAATATAAATCCCAACGATACCGCTTTTCAAGCATTTCTCAAAGAAAACCGTGAAAAACGTACCGGACGGATCCGCCAGGTCATCAAGCAACTACAAGAGGCCGGCCTACAAATTACGGAAGAAGAGGTATTTTCCCGCGCTTCTAACACAATTTCACGTGCGCATGTGGCTGATACGCTCAAAGCCAAAGGATACGCTCCCACGCGCCAGGCGGCATTTCGCAAATATTTAGTACCGGGGATGCCCGGTTATGTTGCCCCAATTGGGGTTAGCGCTGTGGAAGCGATCACACACATCAAGAAAGCAGGGGGATTAGCCGTTATTGCTCACCCCGGGATTGTAACGGAGCATTGGGAATTTCCGGTTTGGAAAGAAGCCGGGCTAGATGGTATTGAAGTGTTTTACCCCGCCCATACATTTAGTATGCGCCAAGAACTGTTACACTTAGCCGATAAATATGGGTTGTTTGCTTCGGCTGGGTCCGATTTCCATGGGCCCAAGGGAGGGCGCAGCTCCACCCCCGGAATGCAAATTCCCCAAAATCATTATAACCGGTTGCTCAGCATTTTATTCTAAATTTTAACAGTCAAAAACCCTGCCGACAGGCAGGGTATTTTACTATAGGAGACCTCTTTGTGTGGCTTAAGCACAAAGAAGTATTTTTTAACTAAGAACGAATGATGGCTAGTGCATCTTCACTTACTTTTCCAAAGGCCCCTCGACGAAACGTATAGGGCACATCTTTCACCAAAGCGATTACTTTGCCTTGATAGATGACCGGGTCGCCTTCTTTTATAGTAGGTTTTGTGCGAAACAGGCTACTGCCAATTCGGCATTTGCGTCGTTCCGGCACTCCGTTTTGATGAAAAAAACTCAACAAGAAATTTTCAATCTTTGTACCAAACATATCGCGTAAACTTTTTCCCTGAGGAATAGCAGCAAATGTAAATCCTTGCAATCCCCGGGTCAATGCGGGCGAAACAGCAATAGACGCTACATCTTCTTTGACTGAAACTGCATGCTCTGTTCCGGTTCCCACTTTACCGTTTGCAAATTTCAATTTCACACCACTAAGCGTATAACCGGATTTACTTACACAATCTGCTGTTACATAGATCCGTTTTCCGCTTTGGTCAAGGGTTCCTTTACAAGTATTGGTCTTGGTTTCGTAGGAAATTACTTGATCTTTGCAACCGCGTAACGGACGACAGACTTTGTCCGACATTTTAATCGCTTTTTGGAGGGTGGATGTTACTATAACCGTGGCCTGTTGTTGACGTTGAGCGAGTGTCACAGCCCGCGTTATATTTGTATTTAACTGCGCATTTTGCGCAAAAGCAGCCAAAGAACAACTTGTCAGTGCGACTGCCAGGGTGCGTTTTATATAACTTGTGTATTTCATAAGTATTCCTTTTTTCATAAATTAGATACTTATATTATACAAAAGTTAGTTAAAACTAACAAATATTTTTTTAAAATTTTTTCCCCGTCTAGAAAATATTTTAAATTAACTTTGAATTAGTTAGTTTAATATAACAAAAGACCCGCTAGGCCACTCACTATCAACACCCAAATTGGGCCGCGTTTCCATTTCCACACAGCCAAAAATGCAATCAAGCATAGCAGCGCGCTTTTATAATCTACAAAGTTTTCCGCATTGCAAAGAGTGAGCGCAGCTGCCGCAATTAAACCGATGACCGCTAAACGAAGCATGCGCCACGCGGCCGGATAAGTATTACGCGTAGCAAATACATATTTCCCGGCTAACACCAACAATACAAAAGAAGGGAGGCATACTGCCACGGTAGCTATCAAGGAGCCCCACACGCTACCGCTGGCGGCATATCCTGTATAGGTAGCCAAGTTAATTCCTACCGGCCCCGGAGTGACTTGGCTAATCGCTACAATATCAGTAAATTCTGCTGTAGAAAGCCAAGTTTGTTTGTACACCACTTCATTTTGTAAAAACGAAATCATAGCGTACCCACCGCCAAAATTAAACAAACCTATCTTAAAAAAAGTAAAAAAGAGCTTCCAATAAATCATCTAGCGCGCTCCTTTTTGTTTAGAAGAATTCCACATAAAACAATCAGTATCACAATGTACACTGGGGAAATTCCGGCCAACCACACCGCTAACGCAACAGCAACACTCATCCATACCGTTTTCAAATTTACCCCTGCCGATTTAGCCAGGTTAAACACCGGTACCATAATTAATGCGACCACAGCCGGGCGAATTCCTTTAAAAACGCGAATTACGATTGAATTTGCGGCAAATTGACGCAAGAATAGCGCCACCGCCAAAATGATTACAAAGGAAGGAAGGGCCGCGCCGCACGCGGCAAACATGGCTCCTGGCAAACCGCAAAGGCGGTATCCCGTTAAAATAGCCACGTTTATGGCCATAATACCCGGTGCCGACTGCGCTACGGCAGTAACATCCAAAAAATCTTCTTTAGAAAGATACTTACCCCCCAGTTCTTTTTCCATCAGCGGCAACATGGCATATCCGCCACCGATGGTAAACAAACCGATCTTGGCAAAAATAAAAAATAATTTTACAATCTGTTTCACAGGATTAGTACCGGGCGCTCGTGTAATTAGTTTTTCCACTCAGTTTTTTTGTACGCTACAATGCCGTTGTAAATACCTTGCGCCATCTTTTTTTGCACAGAACTTTGGGCCAGTTTAGCCCGGTCTTTAGGACTACTTATAAAGCCCATTTCCACTAAAATAGCCGGGCTTTGTACCCCTTTAAGCACGTAAAAATTTGCCTGTCGAATGGCATTTTTCTGCGCCACGGCAATACCAATGCCGGGTTGTTGATAGACTGAATTTTTTACATAGCCGGCCAGTTTAGAACTTTCGTTGATGTATTCATTCTTCGCCAACGATTGCAGTAATGCATCTACAAAATTATAATGCACTTCTTCGTACTGCATGGCTTCGTTTTCTAAGGCAGCGGTGGCGGCGGCTTCTCTATCGGTTGCTTTTTCCGATCGGAAATATACCTGAAATCCATTCGCTTGGGAATTTTTAGTAGAATTGACGTGCACCGATACAAATAAGTCCGCCTTAAAATTATTGGCAATACGGCTTCGTTCCGACAAAGCAATAAACACATCCGTACTGCGCGTGATTTTAACCTCAAAACCGCCTTTTTCTAATAGACGAGCCAACTCTTTTCCGACGGCCAGGTTCCAATCTTTCTCCCGATATTTGCCGCGTACAGCACCGGGATCTTTCCCGCCGTGGCCAGGATCCACCACAATACGCATTTTCCTATTTGCTTTGATGGCTAGCGGATGCGGCTCCGCCTTGATGACCGGATTGTTAGTCAGCGGAACCGACGCCGGGGCCGGTGATGGTTCAGCGGGAGCCGTTGCATCAAGCACCATTTCTTCAAATTCATCGTCGTCATCAGTAGAAACAATGCTAACTTGTGTGGCCGGAGCATTCTGCGGTGCTGTAGGTTGTTCTACATTTTCTTGCTCATTTTCCTCCTCATCGCTTACCGTGGGAACCAATTGCGGGCCGGGCTCTGCGGTTATAATTGCCGAGGAGGCAGACGTCGTTAACACAGGCGTTTTGGAAGGCACAACCGGGAGTGCTTTTGCAGCTCCTGAACGGAAAATAAGCCGATTGTCCTGTTGGGTAAAGCTCCAGTTTTTGGCTTTTTCCCCCAACACAACGCGCAACATCACATCATTGCGCACCTGTTCTACACTAGCTAGTGTGATATAGTTGGTACGCAGTTTTTTATTTTCATCCCGTTTTACAACAGCATCTTTTAAAGTAACCACGACCGTATGGGGAGTGGTTTGTTCCGCCAAGAATTTGACATCTTTTTGTACATCGAATACCAACAGATTATCCTGGGCATTGAGTATCGTATCTGTTAGCTCAACATTAAAACGGCGTTCCACAATAAAAGCACCATTCTTAAATTCAATTTGTTTGTTAACCGCTTCCTGGAAAGCCGGCAATAAGAACACTTCCACGGGGGCCATTAATTTGCCACCGCGCACTTCCACCGGCCCGCCGATATGCACATGCTTGCCATTTACAATTATTTCATCGAGCGATCCGGTTAAAATAGCAAAAAATCCCTTGGAAGTAATTTTAGCTTGTTTAGAGGTGGCAAACAGTTCTACACGCGCCCCTAATTTGCGCGCCGCTGCTTGCACGTCCACATAAGTGATACCGTTTAATTCAATCGAATTTACAGAACCGGCCGAGCGTCCGCCCTCTTTAACAGGGATTTTGCCCTGCGCAAAGGTTACCTGACTAACAAAAAGAAACAGTACTCCCCAGATAAGCGCCCAAATACGTTTCATAAAGCAATTTCATCCCCGGCCTACAGGCCTTTGGTGTTACTCTAATACAATTTTGTAGTCTTCCCACGCCAATTGTGCATCTGCCTGAATTTTAAGCGAGCGTTGGATATTTTCTTCTATTTCAGCTTGGCGATGGCGAATGGCTTCCGCTAAGGTGGGATGCAATACCACCCGCAAATTCCCTCCCGGGCGACCACTGGTTAAATCGTAAATCTCACGCTGGATTTTGATGCGCATACTCTCGGCCGAAAGGACACGCCCGGAACCATGGCATTGGGGGCATTCTTCACTGATAAAACTGCCGGTGCTGGCCCGTTTGCGTTCACGCGTCATTTCTACCAACCCTAATTTGGTAATAGGCAAAATGCGGATTTTAGCACGGTCCCCTTGCACGGCGCGGGACAGCGCATCCACCACGCGGTGACGGCTGGACGCTTTGCGCATATCAATAAAATCGATTACAATAATGCCGCCAATATTGCGCAAGCGTAACTGGTGTGCAATTTCATTGGCCGCCTCAATATTTGTTTGTGTAACGGTTTCTTCTTGGGATTTGCTGCCCGTAAATTTCCCGGTATTTACGTCAATAGCGCACAAACTTTCCGCCTCTTGAATAATAATACTTCCCCCGTTAGGTAGCGGCAATTTAATTTTGCGCAAATTATCAATTTCCGGCTCAATGTTATATGCTTCAAAAATAGGAGTTTTGCCCTTGTATAACTGAACGCGGTTAGCCAAATCGGGGGAGTTTTTTTCTACAAAATCACGTACCCGTTCATAATCTTTTTTATTATCGAGCAAATAAACTTTGGCATTTTCTGAAAGTACATCCCGCGCCACTTGCAAGACAGCATCCATATCCTCGTGCAGCAAATGCGGCCCATGAATAGACTCAAATTTTTTGACTATTGATTGCCATTGGCGGTACAAATATTTTACTTCCCGTTCTAGCTCTTCTTTTGTAGCTTCTTCAGCTTCCGTACGGACAATACATCCCATTCCTTCCAAGTGTTTATCAGCCAGTTCTTGCATGATATCGTTTAATTTATGGCGAACCTCTGCATCCTCGATATTCTTGGAAAGCCCCACAAAACTTTGATTAGGCGTAAGCACCAAATAACGCCCTGGCAAGGTAACATCCATCGTTACTTTCATACCCTTGGTACTAATAGCGTCTTTAACGACTTGAACCATTACTTCTTGCCCTTTGCGCAGCACTTTATCAATATTCTTTTTATCGCCACCAATAACGTCCGATATATACAAATAGGCATTCTTTTCATACCCAATGTTCAAAAACGCGCTGGATATACCGGGCAACACGTTTTCCACGATTCCTTTGTAGATGTTCCCTACAATATTAAGCGCTCCGCGCCGTTCCCACAAAATTTCGTTCACGCGTTCATTTTCCAGGATGGCAATACGGGTTTCTTCAAAAGACGTATTGACTAATACTTCTACGGTTGGTTTGGTTTCTTCTACTACTTGTGTCATATAAAAATCTCCTAGGGCTTTAGTTCCCTTAAATCAGGTGCAGATCCCCAGCACTATCCTGCCAGTACAATCCTTCCCGAATTATATTAAAACGTTCGTCCGCCAATTCCGCAAACGGGCAAGTAATTACAATTCCTAACCACGTATAGATGCATACCAGCGGATTTATCCATTTTTCCGCCACAGGGGATAACGTCAATTCGACTTTTTGCTCCCCAAGTGTACGGACCTGGCGTACAAACGGACGGATATTTTCCGTTATACGCATTCCATTGGGGGCCTGCTGCACAGCTTCAAGCTGCGCTTTTGCGGCCCAATTTTCAATCGTCTGCTGCGCCGTATATGCACGGAAGTCTCCTTCCACCGTATAAACAGCCGCCGCAGCTAATTGTTGCACCCCGGCTAATGCGTAAGGCACCCGGCGTACTTCAACTATGTTCATGCCTTGAGGTTTGCTTTGCTCTAAACAATTGCGTACCTCTTGCGCTGAAACAGACGTTTTCAAATAAATATCAATATACTCGCGCTGTGCTGTTTGCCCCCGGCCTACCAACGGGCCGTACGACAAACGCGGCCAACGCGCATTTATCTTGGCCGGCATATAATCCAGCCCACTGTGCAAAATCATGTTGCGCACGGCACTAAGCATGTCCGAATGTTTTTTCCCTTTTTCATACATGCATAGTACTACTCGCATTTTATAAATTTTTAACGTGTTTATCATCTTTTTTATGCCCGTATGCGCCGCGCATAGACTGATTGCACTACTCCCAGCGCCCACAAACTGGCCACTAGGTTTGATCCCCCATACGATATAAACGGCAGGGGAATTCCTGCTACAGGGACGATACCCAATAACATCCCAAAATTGACCAACATGTACGTAAAGAACATTCCAAAAACACCCGCGCATACTAAATATCCGTACCGATCGCTGGACATGTACGCAATTACCACAATACGCCACAAAATGAGCAAATACAAACCCAGCACCAGGAACATTCCCCACAGGCCCAGTTCTTCACCTACCACCGCCAAAATAAAATCCGTATGTTTTTCCGGTACGAACCCCAATCGTGATTGCGTCCCCGAAAAAAGTCCTTTCCCCAGCACTCCACCGGAACCCATAGCAATTTGTGCTTGTAACACATTGTATCCGGCCCCTTGCGGATCGGAATTTGGGGCCAGGAAGGTTTCAATGCGCTTTCGTTGGTGCGGTTTCATATGGTTTTCTATAAAAATTCCGCCAAATAAACCTGCCAACACCACCAATGTAATTAGCACAAAGTAAAAAGAAGGCAATAAGATACGCAATTGTTTAAAAAACCACCAAGCCCCATATCCCACCAGGGCCACCAAAGCCGAAAACCCGCCCATGTACCACCCATTATGGGCTAATTGGTTTAACACATACCCTAAGCCATATTGCGTTAAATCCGGGTGCAAATAAAGATACGTCCACGTGACGGTAAAAAGCCCGGCTACACCCACTAAAATTGCACCAAGCGCCAAATAAAATAAATTGGCTCCGGCGCAATACAACAAAACAGCCAAAGCAGGCAACGTAACAACTACGGATGAAAAATCCGGCTGCAGCATAATCAGCCCAAAGATAGGGGCTAGCAAAATACCCAACCAAATTAAGGTAGATGTATCATACACAGAGGTTCCTCTGCGGCGTGTTAAAAAAGCCGCGGCCACCAAAATGGTACACACACGGCAAATTTCCGAAGGTTGCATAGAGAAAAATGGCAATACGAACCACGAGCGGCTTCCCCGCTGATATGATCCAAACAACAATACCCCCACCAGCAACATCAAAATAAACCCATATACCCATTTCCATTGTTCATCATAGATTTGGTAATTAAAACTCCACCCTACACCAAACGCAATAAACCCCAAAGGCAGCGCGACCAAATGAGTCCGCACAATAGAGTTGGACCAGGAAAGACTATTCACCGCTGACATAATGCATAAAGCCCCTAATACCACCAAACCGAGCATGGCATACAGTAGGACAGTGTCTATACGGTTGCGAGAACTGGGTACATTTTTAAATACAGGCATTAAGGATTCTCCGTAACAGGGGTAGAATGAACAACCGGGGGTTCCTGGTTAATATCAAAATAAGCTTCCAACATGGCACGGGCAATGGGACCCGCCGCAGAACTGCCGCCCTCTCCAAATTCTACAAAAACCGCTAGTGCAATAGAAGGTTCTTCTCCGCTTCTCCCGGCAAAGGCCATAAACCAACCATGATCGGCCCCGTGTGGGTTTTGCGCGGTTCCCGTTTTTGCATATACATCCAACCCTTTTATTTTTACACGGCGGGCTGTTCCGTCATCCACCGTATGCTTGAGGGCTTTGTATAACAAATCGTACGTTTCGGGTTTTAAGTCAGCATGTTGCAAAATTTCTGTTTTGCCAATTTGTTGTGTTTTGCCGGTTTGATTACTTACAATTTTATCCACATAGTACGGGCGATATACATTCCCTCGGCTGGCTAAAGCGGCGGCAAACTGCGCCAGTTTAATAGGGGTAACTAGCAATTCCCCTTGTCCAATAGATAAGTTTAGCGTATCCCCCACAAACCAGTACGTTTTATTGCGTGCTCGGCGCGTAGGCCCATACAAGTTTCCGGCTTTTTCCCCCGGCAGATCAATTCCGGTGGGCCTGCCAAACATAAATTTACGTTCCATGCGTTCGATAGGGGCGGGGCCCATAGCTGCAGCTACCGCATAAAAATATACGTCGCACGAGTTACTCATTCCATCAAAAAAATCCACTGGGCCATGCTTTCCCCAGCACTTAAATACACGCGGACCGGAATCATATTTCCCGGTACAGGTAATCTTGCGGTTGATATCCAGGTTGCCTTCCTCTAATGCAGCTGCGGCAGTAATAATTTTAAACGTGGAAGCCGGAGGGTAAATCCCTTGAATGGCCAAATTGTATTCGTTGATTTTTTTAGAGGCACCAGGGGCTTCTTGATCGCTGTAAGGGACGAACAAATTAGGGTCATACGCCGGAGCACTAGCTAAAGCAAGCACTGCCCCTGTGCGAGGGTCCAATGCCACCGCGGCGCCGCGCCCGGTTTTTGAATTTTTCAGGGCTTCTTCGGCTGTTTTTTGTAAATTAAAATCCAAGGTCAAATAAATATCACTGCCGGCGGCCCATTTTTTGTCTTGAATGATTCGTTTTACCCGACCACGATAGTCCACCTCTAAATAAACGCCGCCGTCCTTCCCTTTTAGTTGATCTTCAAATTTACGCTCAATTCCGTTTTTGCCCAACTTGGAAGACAAACGGTAGCCGGCAGTTACATCCCGTTTGCGCCATTGACGTCCATCCATAATGCCAATATACCCTAACAAATGGCTGGCCAGTGTATCGTAGGGATAGCTACGCTTGGATTCTTCCAATAAGTAAATCTCGGGGTAATATTGTTGCAATTCTTGTAGTGCAACCGTACTTTTGGTGGACAGATTATCCGCCAGTACCATAGCTTTGCCGGTCCTTCCGCCAATTTCTAAATTATTTAAGATTGCCAGCGGTTCTTGTTTGATGTAGGGGGCAATATCTGTTGCTAATCGGTTTAGATAATTCGCATCCGTCTGCGCACTGCCCAAATAATATAAGCTAAAGGAAGGACTATTGGACGCTATAGCAATGCCGTCCGCCGTAAATACACGGCCGCGCGGCGCGGTTTGGTAAAGGATTTGGGTGCGGTTGCGCTCGGCAAGTTGCACATAGTTTTGATGGCGTAATACTTGGATATCAATCAAACGCAACGCTATAATACTCCCAACAATTAACGTTGCCGTCAATAAAATCCGCAAACGCCCATTGAAAGAATCTCTGATAATTGCCATTCCTGCTTATCCCTGTCGGCACAAGGACGAAGTGCCCACAATGCGCCGCACCATTAAGAAAACAAGTGGAGTCAATACCGCATTCAGCACTGCTCCGCCCAACATACTCCAGATACCTGGCCATGCACTGCTGGCAGCAAATAAGCCCACCAATACGGTATTTAATAAACAGGCCAACACACTCAGGCAAAATACAGCTACCATTTGTGGAAACAAATCATCAAAATCAAACCGATCTACCGTATTGCATATCAAACAAGCACATATCGTAAAAGTAAAAGCATTGTTACCAAACAGTTTTACACTAAAAAAATCTAAGAACAAACCACACAAAAAAGCCAAACTATACGCCACAGGGTTTTTGAGTAGCGCACAGAAGGCAACTACAAATACTAAAATGATGTTTACATTAAGGCCCCAGCGGACGCACAGCAAGGCAAACGCCCAGTGAAATACAGTGGCCAACACAAATAAACATACCAATTTAAATGCATTTAACATAATTACCGTTTAGCCCCCGTATCTAAAATTACGAACACTTCTTTCACCGAGGCAGCACGTACGTGCGGCACCACGTTGATTGTTAAAGAAGTTTGAAAGCTTTCCGTTTCATAGGTTCCACTTACTTCGCCGACAAAAATCCCGGCAGGGAATACACTGCTTGAAACAGAGGTATATATTTTATCCCCTCTATGTGCTTGTGCCAACAACGGGATGTATTTTATTTGAACCGGCCGTGGGCCATTTCCTACCAGAAGGCCTTCTTCTCCACTTTCCAAACGCACCGCCGCCGAAAATTCTTCATCCCGTATCAACAAAACCTTGGCCGTATTTTCCGTGGTTTCCACTACAACGCCAGCTAGTCCTTCCTGGCCATTTTCAACGGCAATTACCGCGCTGCGCTCGCGAATTCCATCTTCGGTTCCTTTGTCCAAAACGACCGTATTCCAACGGGTTGGCTCACGGTAAGCCACTTTTGCCCACACTCCTTTCCAGGGATGGGCAAACTGCAAATGCAATAATTTTGTGAGACGTTCGTTTTCAAGAAATGTTTCCTTGGCTTGGGCAGAAAGCAATTGAGATGTTTCAATAGATTGTTTGAGCTGCTGGTTTTCCTGGTGCGCTTGCAGAAGTTCTTGCACTGTATTAGATACTCCTTGCCCATATTGCACCACACTATGGGCCACCCGTACTTGCGGAATAAATACATACGAAAGCACAGCCTTTACAGAAGCAATAAATCCTTCCAACGGCAAAATCATCAACAGAAACGAAACCAACAAAAAAACACCCGGCAACAACCAACGATGGTGCCAAGTATCTTCGGAAGTATATAATTTCTTTCTATGTTTGGCTTTGAGTATCATGTACTTTATGGGGTTGTAAACCCAAAACGGGCACTTGTTCTTGTTGCAGAACTGTGCCCGTTTTGAACGTTGTATTATAAATTAATACGATTTGTGGCGAAACCCAAAAAACCTGGAGCCCTTCTCGTTTAATTGTTCCAGGTATTTGCCCGTGCCCAACGCAACACAGTTAAGCGGGTCAGCCGCACGATGCACAGGGATATCCGTTTCTTTGCGGATCAGCTCCGTAATGCCTCTAAGCAAGCTACCGCCACCTGCCACCATCAGCCCGCGGTCCACTAAGTCGGCCGCTAACTCCGGCGGGGTTTCTTCCAGTGTACTCTTAATTACATCCAGAATCAGCCGCACAGGTTCCATGAGTGCTTGGCGGATTTCTTCGGAAGTAACGGTTAACGTGCGTGGCAAACCTTGGGTTTGGTCGCGTCCTTTTACTTCCATCGATTTTTCTTCTTTGAGCGGATAGACGGAACCTAAATTGACTTTTACTTCTTCGGCCGTGGTTTCCCCTACAATCAAATTGTATTTCTTGCGGAAATACTGCACAATACATTCCGTAAGTTCATCACCGGCCACGTCAATGGATTTGGCAACCACCATTCCGCCTAGCGAAATAACAGCCACTTCCGTCGTTCCACCGCCGATATCCACAATCATACTGGCATGCGGTTCGGCCACTGGCAAATCCGCCCCCATAGCCGAGGCCATGGGCTCTTCGAGCAAATATACCTCACGGGCACCGGCTTGCCGGGCAGCGTCTACCACTGCGCGGCGTTCTACACCTGTAATGTCCGACGGGATGCCAATGACAATCCGGGGGCGCAACAAGCTGCTGCGGGTATGCACTTTTCGAATGAAATAACGAATCATTTCTTGCGTCACTTCAAAGTCCGCAATGACCCCATTTTTCATCGGGCGAACAGCCACAATGTTTGCGGGCGTTCTGCCAAGCATCTGTTTGGCTTGCTTACCGACGGCTTTTACTTCGCCGGTTTCTTTTTCCATCGCCACCACGGACGGCTCATTGAGTACAATGCCTTTGTCTTTGACGTAAATCAAACAGTTGGCAGTACCTAAATCCATGCCTAGGTCCGAAGAAAACAGCCCCCCCAGATAGTCTAGTACCATAATAATTAGTCCACAAGTTTTACAATAGCTACTTGCGCATTATCGCCTTGGCGTAAGCCAGCGCGGTAAATGCGGCAGAAACCACCGGGGCGGTTTGCATAGCGGGCAGCTAATACGTCAAATACTTTTTTAACGGCAGCTGCATCTTTGAGCGTATCTTTTACGGCACGTTCATTGTTTGCTTTGGCTAAGGTAATCAAACCTTCTACCACGCGGCGTACTTCTTTCGCTTTTTGAAGTGTAGTTGTCACTTCTTCGTGCAGAATAATGCTGGTAGCCATGTTGTTAAGCATAGCACGGCGGTGAGAAGCCGTTTTACCCAGTTTTCTGTATCCGGTATTTTTAATCATACAAACAAATACTCCTTAAATTTTCATGCCAAGCGTCAATTTCATCTCGGCTAATTTCGCTTTAATTTCGTCCATGGATTTGGCACCAAAATTTTTGATCAGGTTCAATTCCCCTTCCGTCATTTTGACCAAATCACGTACGGTGTGGATATTGGCAGACTTTAAGCAATTAATCGAACGAGAAGAAAGTTCAATAAACTCAATAGATTGGCTTAAGGTCTCTTCTTGCTTGCTTTGGGCAGCAGAGACAGCCGTTACAGCCGGGGCTACTTCTTCTACCATTTCATCGCTTACCGTCTTTACACAATCATCTTCCCCTTCAATGGTAAAGATGTGTAAGGAACCGGACAACAAGACCGCCGCACGGTGCAAAGCACGGGCAGGAGACAACGTACCATCGGTCGTAATCTCAAGGATCAAGCGGTCATAATCAGTCTTTTGACCCACACGGGCCGGTTCCACATCGTAGTGTACTTTTACAATCGGCGAAAATAAGGCATCTACCGCAATAAAGCCGGCCGGGCGTTGTACCTTGGCCAATTCTTCACCGGGCATATAACCTTTGCCGCGGGAAACTTCAATTTCAATTTCCAACTTGCCGCCGGCTTCTAACGTAGCCAGTACTAAGTCTTTATTGATAATTTCCACGCCGTCAACTTCTTCAATATCGGCAGCCGTTACGACGCCGGGTTTGGAAGCATGTAATTGCAAATATTCACGGTTTTTGCCTTCCATTTTAACACGTAAGTGTTTGAAATTCAGCAAGATGTTGATCACGTCTTCGCGCACATTGGGCACGGCACTAAATTCGTGCACGGCACCGGCAATGCGCACGGCTGTTACCGCGGCGCCTTCCATACCGGAAAGCAAAATGCGGCGCAGGGAGTTACCCACCGTGTGACCATAACCACTTTCATACGGTTCAGCAATAAACTTACCGTAAAAGTCAGAAGCGGTTTTTTCTTCTAACTGAATTTTTTGGGGAAGGACTAATTCGTTTAAAGCCATGCAATGCCTCCAAACTATCTAGAATAATATTCTACAATCAGCTGCTCATTGACAGGGTAGGACATTTCCTCTCTGTCGGGCCATCTTAAAAGTTTACCGGTCAATTTTTCCGCATCATATTCGAGGAAGCTCGGGCGCGGATTGTGCTTTTCGGCTTCGGTCAACCCTTGTTTTACCATTGCATTTTCAACCATAGTATTTTTGAGGGTTACTTTGTCACCAATACGCAATTGATAAGACGGTACGTTTACCGGTTTACCGTTTACCGTTACATTGCCGTGCAATACCAATTGGCGGGCAGTTTTTAACGATACGGCAAAACCTAAACGGCGTACAATGTTATCCAAGCGGGTTTCCAATTTGCGCAAGAAGTTTTCACCGGTTTGGCCTTCGCTTTTGGCAGCAGCGGCAAACATATTGTGGAAAGGAATTTCCGACATGCCGGACTGTAAGCGGGCTTTCTGTTTTTCTTGCAAGCGAATACCATATTCGGATACTTTGGCTTTGCGTACTTTACCGCCGCGTTTGGTAGCGGCTGCCAATTTGTCAATGACACAATTGGTGTAGCATTTGGTTCCTTTGAGGAAAAGTTTGCAATCTAATTTTCTGCATTTCTTGCAGGTGGCTCCAATATTTCTTGACATAAAACTATACTCTCCGTGCTTTGGGCGGTCTGCATCCGTTATGAGGGATCGGGGTTACGTCTTTAATAGAAGATACGACTAACCCGGCTTGCGCTAATGCGCGTACAGCGGTTTCGCGCCCTTGGCCCGGGCCGCAAACTTTTACGGCCACTTCGCGCATACCCATAGATACCGCTTTTTCGGCAGCGGTGTTGCTGGTAATTTGCGCGGCAAACGGCGTAGATTTTTTGGTGCCTTTAAAACCATGGGAACCGGCGGTAGACCAGGCCAACGTGTTGCCTTTGTCGTCAGACACGGTTACAATGGTGTTGTTAAACGAACAGAAAATGTGCACTACACCGAACACCGGTGCTTTGGCATTTTTCTTTTTTGCTTTAGCCGCAGGAGCTTTGGTCTCAGCGGCTTTGGTTTCTTTTTCTTCTGCCATACTGTTAAATTCCTATGTTAAAATTATTTCACTTTGGAACCAACCGTTTTTCTGCGACCGCGGCGGGTTCTGCTGTTGGTTTTGGTGCGTTGGCCGCGGACCGGCAAATTGCGGCGGTGGCGTTGACCACGATACGAACCGATTTCAATAGCGCGGTGAATGTTTTGCGCTACTTCACGGCGCAGTTCACCTTCCACTTTGTATTCTTTCTGCAAAATGGTGTTTAACAGACCGGCTTGTTGTTCGGTTAAATCTTTGACGCGGGTGGCCGGGTCAATTTGGCCTTCCAACTTAGCGAGTACTTCTTTGGCGTTTTTCTTGCCGATGCCGTAGATATATTCTAAAGCGACATCAATTCTTTTATTTTTCGGTAAATCAATACCTGCAACTCTAGCCATATATTCTTGATTACTCCTTAAATTAACCTTGGCGTTGTTTGTGTTTTGCTACTTCGCAAACCACACGGACTACGCCGTTACGTTTAATGATTTTGCATTTTTGACATATTTTCTTTACACTGGCTCTGACTTTCATTTATTTCTCCCTATAAGTTATTCTTCCGCGGGTTAAATCATACGGGGAAAGTTCCAGTTTGACTTTGTCACCCGGAAGAATTCTTATATGATGAACTCTCATTTTGCCGGATATATGCCCCAGAATTACTTTACCGCCTGCAATTTCAATCTTAAACATGGCATTGGGTAACGCTTCCAGAACTTTACCTTCAATTTCGATTTTATCACTCATACAACTCCGAGTTCGGATTAAATTAGGAATATCTCCGCGCGAGCCATCGCACGCAGTTATTCAAAGGCAGTAAATATTTCACTGCCGTTAGCCGTCACAGCTACGGTATGTTCAAAGTGGGCCGCTAAACTTCCGTCTTGCGTTACCACCGTCCACCCGTTGGACAGCTCCCTGACCTTATACGTTCCCGCAGTCAACATGGGTTCAATGGCCAATACCATTCCCGCTTCAAGCACAGGCCCGGTTCCGGGCTTGCCGAAATTAGGAATGCTGGGTTCTTCGTGCATATTGCGGCCAATACCATGCCCGCAATAATCGCGCACTACGCCCATGCCGTTTTCTATAGCAAAAGTTTCCACCGCGTGTTGTACGTCGCCAAGGCGGCGCCCGGCTTTGACTTGCCCAATTGCCTTAAAGAGCGACTTTTTTGTTACATCCATCAGTCGCTGGGCTTCGTCGGAGACTTTTCCTACAGCGAGGGTGATTGCGGCATCTGAACAGAAACCGTCAAGGCGGGCTCCTGTATCAATACTGATAATATCACCACTCTTTAATATTTTATCTTTTTTTGGGATTCCGTGCACGACTTCTTCATTCACAGACGCGCAAATACTGCCCGGAAACCCATAATAACCTAAAAACAAAGGCGTCGCCCCGAAGGAGCGGATTGTTTTTTCGGCTTCGCGATCCAGGTCCAGCGTGGACAGACCAGGCTTAACGATTTCGGTCATCTTTTTCAAGACGGCCGCCGTTACCTTACCCGCCGCACGCATTTTTGCCAGTTCGCTTTCATTTTTTACTTCTATCATTTTGCCTTCTCAAGGATACAACAAATATCCTTAAAAACTTGTTCCGGCATTTGATTGCCGTTAACTTCCACATACTTGCCGGAATTTTGATAAAAATTTTTTACCGGCAATGTATCTTTGTGATACACCTCCAAGCGGTGTTTAGCACGCTCGGGCGTATCATCCGGACGCGTATAGAGTTCACCTCCGCACACGGGGCACACCGTGCCGCCTTCCGGCCCTACATGTAAAATTTCCCCGCATTTGCGGCATTGGCGACGCGAAGAAATCCGTCCGATCACTTCATTTTCGGGCAGGTTAATCATCACCACAGTCGTAATTTGACGTTGCAAACGGTGCATCATTTCATCCAGCACTTGTGCTTGCGCCACTGTCCGTGGAAATCCGTCAAAAATAATGCCTTTATCCGTTGCGCTTACAATTTTTTCCAACATCGAAATCATCAGCGCATCCGGCACCAAGTTTCCCTGGTTAATAATTTGGGCAATTTGCTTCCCTAAATCACTGCCGGAAGCAATTTCGCTGCGTAACACATCTCCGGTAGAGATATGTTTTAAGTGAAACGCATCCTGCAATTTGGCTGACTGAGTACCTTTCCCGGCACCCGGGCAACCCATTAAAACGATATTCATCATACAAGACAACATTTTCCTCTTGGGAATAAATCCCCAAGAGGAAAATTATTAAAACTTACTGTACGTTAAACCAGCGGCCGCGTATTTTTTTAGAACCTTTCATGAGCGGTTCATAATTGCGCGCGAGCAAATGTGCTTGCACTTGGCCAACTGTATCCAACGCAACACCCACTACGATTAGCAATGCCGTTCCACCAAAGTAGAAATCTACCCCAAAGTAAGAACGGAAGGCATCCGGCAATACCGCAACCAAACATACAAAAATGGCACCACACAGAGTAATGCGGTTCATGACCCATTCGATGTAGTTTTTGGTCGGTTCACCGGGGCGGATACCCGGGATAAAGCCACCCCATTTTTTCATGTTGTCAGCTAAATCGGCCGGATTAATCGTCATGGAGTTATAAAAATAGCAGAAGAAGATGATGAGTGCAGAGAACAACAACATGTACCACACG
>JBGUMP010000068.1:0-55110 GCA_045116875.1 Elusimicrobiaceae bacterium
CATCCTTTGGTAGCACATATTAAAAAGTCATGGGAAATTACCAAACGGCTTTTTCGCCGGTGGTTTACTTCCTAAGAATGACTAAAATTAGCATTAAACAAGGAAATTTATGAAAAAAACAATTCTTAAATTAGGGTTTATTGTATTATGCATGGGGGCAATCATTTTTTTGCTTTTGCCCTTTTTAGAAACAACCACTCCCGTATCATCCGAACTACAAGCGGGACAGGCACAAGCGGTAACTGAAAATCCGCTCAATGCGATTGCAAGGCGCTTAAAGTCCTTGTTTGGCAAAAAAGAACGCAAGCAATTGATTGCTTCCAAAACGGCAGATTATACTGCTCCCCAAACTGCCGAGCAACCTAACCCATATGCACTTTACAGGCCTATCGGTAATGCTACCGGCAATGCGGCGACCTCCGCTACCGGGCCGAATAATTCAGCAACCCCGCAGACGGTTGGCAATGAAAACTCGGACCAAGCTTATGAAAATGCTGCCTTCCAAACCGACGAAGGAGAATGGGTACTCATCCGGCAAACAGCTCCTCAACACAGCGCCCCAGGCATGCACGAAGTGAACGTGCATGAAAATCCTTATGACCGTTATATTCGCCAAGAACGTGCCCGCAGTTTTGGTCCCCAAGTGCCCCAGCAAGAAATTCCTTCCTCCAAATGGGCCCGCTTAATTCAGCCGGTACAGGCATTTTTTGGGATAGAATCTGCCAATCCTGTGGAATCGTCAAAGGTACAAGTACATCAAAATACGGAAAAGGGAAATGTATTAAGTTCCGCATCCGACAAATCTCTATCCTCGTCCGGTTCTTCGTCAGCTCCCGCGTACCCGCGGGCTTCCTTACCGGACATTACTCCCACTCAATGGGCACTGTTAACTCCTCAAGAGCGTCGCGAACGCCAAGAGCGTTATGCAGCGCAAAACTTTCATGACCTATTAACGGGGGAGCGCGCTGCGCGCGAAGCTGCGAAAATTGTAGCAGATGCGCAAATTTCCAATCCCCAAAACGCCAAGGAAGAACAGAAAAAAGAGGAAATTGAGCAAAAGGCCTATGAGCAAAATATGAGTAAAATTCGAGAAGGGGTAATGGCTAAAATCAAAGAACACGCCAAGGATTTTACGCAGGTGGATGAACTGTCCTATATGGTAGGTTGCAAAGACACCTCTATCCCGTCTGAGCATTCGGCTTGCGGATTGGAGGAAGATTCCACTTCTTCGCAACATCTGCCTACCAAGCAATTACAACAAGCACAAGCGAAAAATGCACAACAATTTTTTGATCAAACAAAATTTGTGTTACCGGAAGGATTGCCTTTTACCGTAGTGGTCGGCCCTACGAAAGATGCCTCCATTTTTGAAGACATGGCAAGCAATCCAAGTACCGCCCAAACAGGCGAAATTTACCAGTTTATGTATAAGCAACAACAATGTGCCTCGCAACCTTGTTACTGGTTACCCAACGCTCAACAACCTGATGTACAATTGACAGATGCATTGGCCACCGTAGGAGGGGCGCATTTAAAAGCGGATCCT
This sequence comes from Elusimicrobiaceae bacterium, assembly GCA_045116875.1. Classification (GTDB taxonomy): domain Bacteria; phylum Elusimicrobiota; class Elusimicrobia; order Elusimicrobiales; family Elusimicrobiaceae; genus Avelusimicrobium. The sequence goes on from JBGUMP010000068.1 coordinate 1,547, forward strand.
TATAATACGTATGATACGTATCGAGAAGCTTTTGTACAACAAAAAGTTCAACAATTAGGACCCGATGCTACGGACCAGCAAAAACAGCAAATCCGCCAAAAGGCCCTGGAACAATGGGATAAAAAGCGTACCAATTGGGTACCTTATAAGGGAGAGCAACTCATCCAACTTACGCAGGATAATAAGGATGCCCTTAGTACCCCCTTGGATCAACCCTCTCAAAAACAACCCGTGTTCCCTTTAGTTACCGATCCCGCCGTAGCGCCTGAACTGGCCGAACTAATAGGACCTCTAAGTTTTGTGTACAATCAAGTTTCTCTAACGAATGTGGATAACCCCATAGACGCTGGGGAAGAGGTCACAGAATCTATCGCGCAAAACATCAACGACACTAAAAAAGTAGTGGAAAACGTGCAACAAGAAGCTATCACAGAGGGTCTTCAATCTTCTATCAACCAAGCCATTTCCAACACAAACAAACAAGGCCAAGGGTTCGGAGGATTACTGGAAGCCGTGCGCAATTTAGGCAACCGCCCTCAAACTCCACCTTCAAAATAAGAGTTTATTTTGAAGTCTAAAATGGGTATAATGAGGGTACGGGTAAAGTTTTCGTATAGCGATAGAAATTCGCGTAAGGAGAGTGTATGACAAAAAAATATGCCATTTTAATTGGCTTCGTGGCGTGTTTATCTTTGGCGGCATGTCACAAAAACAACACATATGACCGCAACGACCCGAATCAAGATTACGAACGCTTTATAAATTCTCATGTTTTTGCCGCTTGCGAACACGTCGGTCAGCCCTATGCCCGCTACTCGTTGGCTAAATTGCTAAAACGCCCTGCCGACAACTCCCCCGAGTATAAGATCCGGTTTGTAAATGGTCCCTGCAAAGGGGTAACCGTTTGGACAACCGAAGTCATTTTAAAAACAAGCCCCGTAGATGATGCGGCCTTGGTTAACCCAGGAACAGTTGTGCTGCGCAATTTTGACAATCCCAAAAAGCCCTACGACAAAGATACTACTTCCCATTGGAATACCGCTGTTGTAGTTGGCAATAGCCGCGCCAAACAAGGAATTATTGATTTGGGTTTCCCGCGGGACCGAAATGATTTTTTCCCCTCTCGGGAAAGTGTTTACACGCATAACGTACGTTACATTGTTGCCCCCAAGGCAAAAGATGTACGCAAATTTATTAACTAGTTAAGGAGACAATATGAAATTCATACGTTTGTTTACTGTTCTGTTTACCGCTTTATGTATCGCTCCGGCTGTTTTGGCGGCAGACGGAGATCCTATTTCTACCGAAACCCTCATTATCGATGTACCCACCGCAGAGGTGCTAGACCGCTACCAAGCATCCTTTGGTACCCGTATCTATGAACATGGAACCGTGATGGAAAGCATTGATTTTGGGGTCTACCCCCGCATTAATATCGGAATGAACTTAGCAGTTGACAACTGGATAGGATCCTCTCATTCCGTCAAAGTGCTCGATCCGGACTTCCAAGCCAAATGGAAAGTGTATGATGGTAGCTTATACCTGCCTGCTGTAGCCATTGGGTACGATGGACGGCGCTACGGCTACGGATACAATAAGGACTCCCGCACCTATACCCGCTCCAAACAGTACTTGGACAACCGCAAAGGCGGATATGTCACGTTGACCCGTGAAATTTTTGTACCAGGGCTCACCCTAAACGGGGGCATTAATTTTTCCGATTTTGATTGGGATGAAATCTACATGTTCACCGGCTTATATTATAAAATCATTCCCCAAATTGCGCTCTTAAGCGAATGGGATAACATCCGCAACATGCGTGACTCCCGCGTAAATTTAGGAGCCCGTTTTTACCTGCATCCGTCGTTAGCGTTGGATGCAGCTTTCCGCCGGGTAGGACGCGGAGATGAAAGCGAGCGCATTTTGCAACTTCGCTACGTAACCGCTTTTTAAGGAACTTATGGCAAACTCTCCCATTAAAGCAGGTTTTCAGCGCCGCACCATTTTCATTAAGAAAAATTTGCAAATCCGCTACATGGTATTAATGGTGGCATGTGTGCTGTGCGGGCTTGCCATTATGGGGCTTGAGTTAACCGCCACGTTAAACGACTTGTTTGATGCATATCCCGTATTGGTACAGCCCTTGTACGATGAATTTATCCCCATCGTATCCAGTTTCTTTTACAAAATAGCTATTTACATCTTGCTAGTGGTGATTATATCGGCTATTGTGTCACACAAAATGGCAGGGCCTGTTTACCGTTTTGAACAGACTTGCCGTGAAATTGCTAAGGGAGATTTTTCACAGCGGGTGCATCTACGCAAAGGAGATCAATTAACCGAATTGCAAGATGCTTTTAATGCCATGATGGACACGGTGGAAAAACAAATCAACCATACCAAGGATTCATAAACTATGAGAAAGCTGCTATTTGCAATCTATTGTTTACTGGTAGGTTTACCTGCCTTGGCCCAAAGTAATTACGGGGTGCAATTTTCCAGCTTGCTTAGTGACAACCTCTCCCTTGAAAATGCCATCCGCATTGGCCTTGAGAATAATTCCGACTTTTTAGCCGCCAAGGAAGAAATCACCATTGCCGAACAAAAAGTCAGTGAGGCCAAATTTCGTTACTTACCCCAATTTGCCTTACAAGGGACTGCGACTTGGTATGAAGCCGATTCTCCCATGGTGCTGCCTGAAGCCGGAATCAGCCGTTTATTGCCCGACAGCCAATCCATCGACACAAAACATTTTTACGGGGTAGGCGTAACAGCCACTCAGTACTTGTACTCCGGGGGACGGATTCGAAGCACACTCAAAACCGCACGGGCCAATTTAAAGCAAGTGCAAAGCCGCTACGAAACGGTTAAAAACACAGTTGTACTGGACATTAAAAAATCCTTTGCTGGACTTCTTTACGCCCAAGAAAATGTTAAGTTTACCCGAAAATTATATGACCAAGTTTCTAAATGGAATTTCTCCGCAGACCCTTGGACACGTATTCGACAAAAAGCGTTAGTTGCCCAATTTAAAGCGCACTATCAACAGGCTCAAAATCAACTCAATCGTGCCCAATTAAACATGCTAGTCAGCTTAAACAAAGAGCTCAACTCTCCCCTTACTATTGCAGGAGAGTTGGAACCTGTAGTTATAACGGGAGACCTACAGCATTTTCAATTATGGGCCACAGAATTCCGCCCAGAATTAAAATCGGCCATTTACGCTTTGGAACTCGACAATATTGCCATCGACTTGGCACTGTCAAAGCGTTATCCGGACATTTTATTAAATGCTTCTTATGAGCGTGTGGGCGATTCCGACTTAGATGATGAAAACAAACAAATCTCTCTGGCAGTGCGTTTGCCCATTCCTTACACATTTTCACAACAAGTCAATCAACAAAAAGCCGAGCAGCGCAAAAGCACACTGCGCAGAGCTGCCATTGAAGATAAAATCCATGTGCAAGTAGCTTCCAGTTTTGAGCAAATGCGTTTTTGGCAGCAAGAAGCCGTCGACCGCAAAGCTATCTTCCAAGAATTAACAACTTTGTTGGACCGAGCCGAAAGAAACACGGCACATAATGATGTGGCTTCGTTGGAAGCACGCCGGGAATATTTGCAGGTCGGTCAGGATTATTTGGAAGCATTACGTGAAAATTTAATCGCTAAAGCTCAATTAGAATGGGCTATCGGCAAGGATTTGTAATGCACTACGCACGTCTGCTTATACTACTTATATGCGGACTTCTATTCTCGCCCGTTTATGCATCCCCCCAGCAAGATGATGCCATCCTGCGCGAATTTATGTGGCAACGGTTTATCGATTTGCCAAAAGATCAACGGCCTCAGATTGGGCTTGCCCTTTCGGCAGGCGGAGTACGCGGATTTGCCCATGTGGGCGTGTTGGAAGTTTTTGATAACGCCCGCTTCCCCATCGATTATATGGCCGGCACTTCTATGGGGTCTGTAGTGGGCGGTTTGTATGCTTCCGGCTTACCTACCGATAAACTTTGGGAAATAGCCGACCACATTACATTAGATACTATCACACCGGATATTAACGTAATGGGCTTGTTTCGCTTTCTCTTTGCACGCAAGTTGCCCACTTCATCAAACCTGGCAAAATTTTTTGAAACCCAGTTGGGAGATATGCAATTTGAGGATATGCCCATTCCTTTTACATGCTCGGCCATGGATGTAAAAACGGGCGAGCGCGTGGTATTTAATTCCGGGCCGCTAGCTATTGCCGTACGTGCCAGCATGAATTTACCCGGTGTGTTTGAACCGGTGCAATACCGACATCGTGCCTTGGTCGACGGAGCTGTGGTCGATTATTTACCGGTAGAATCTGTACAGCAAATGGGCGCTGATTATATTATTGCCTCTGTTACTCCGCTCGATTTTTCTTCCAAAATGCCTACCAGCATTTTGGGATACGTCAATCGTGTCAATGATGTGCGCGCCGCGGCTATGATTGAGGATGCCGCCCAAAAAGCCAATTTTGTACTTACCAACCGCGTATTAGATACCGGCACTTTAGAACTCAATAAATTGCATCAAGCCGGTGAAGTAGGTATTAAAGAAGCATATTCAAAACTGGGAGCTTTGCAAGAAGATCTCTTGCTTTATGCATTGCCTTATGTATTTAAAGAATAAGTGGGTTATCCTGTTGGTGGGCGCATTAGCATTGACCGGATGTAGTTCCGGCCAAGGGGGGTTTTTAGGTTTTGCCCCCATGGGGGATAAACAACAGTATGTCCGCGCACGCACCTTATACAGCACCCAACACTATGAACAAGCGGTTGATGAACTGACCCAGTACATTTATAAGGCGGGGAATGTGAAACGACGGGAGGCCCGCGCGTACCGTCTATTGGGAATGAGCTATGAACGCCTTAATAAACTCAATAAAGCCCTTGAGACTTATTTGGAAGCTTTGGAATTTCACCCCAAAAATGTACCTTTGTTGGTAGCTGCCGCCGCATTATATCAACGAACCGGGCTCGTCGATAAATCACAACTGCTTTATCAACGTGCTCTTCAACAAGATCCTAGTAACTTGGAAGCACTAGCCGGTCAGGCGGAAAATTATCGTACCTTTGGGTTTTTCTCACAAGCTCGTAAATACTATGACCAAATTTTCAAACTGAACCCCAGCGCAGATCCGCGTTACAGAGCCCAATATGCTTCTACGTTCCTTAATCAAAGCAATTATGAACAAGCATTCATTCATATTACTATGGCATTAAGTGAGACCCCAAACGAGCCTGATTATTGGCTAATCAGCGCCAAGGCCTCTTTCGGGCTCAATCGTTATGCGGATGCATTGGAAGCAATTAACATTGCAACTTCTTTGGCCCCAGACCGGATGGATTTAAAATTGTATAAGATTATTGGCCTGTACCAAACGCAGTATTATCAAGATGCCATTCGGTTGGCGCGGCAATTTACACAACAATACCCGGACGATCAGTTGGGGTGGCTGTTACTTGCCCTCAATGAATGGAAATTAAATCAACGCGCCCAAGCGCGTATACATTTACGTAAAGCAACCGCTTTATCTTCCTCTTCTTTTACTGGTAAAGTATCTTCTCAATTGTTACAAATATGGCAATAAATAAGGGCCGTTAATCGGCCCTTTAAATTATGGTTTAGGCACAAATGGTTTCCGATCTGGTTTTTTATCAGAGGGAACAAACTCTATTTCATCTATTAGCAGAGCAGGGGAAGACACGCTTTGGCTGGGTAAGTTAGAAGAAGAGTCCGAACCCACCCACAGAGTTTCTACTTGGTCTCCAGCCGCAGTAATATCACGCAGTGCACGCGTTGTCAAATTCGCAAGCCGTAGGCCATACACCATCTCCCGCCGATCTCCTGTTGTGTAAACGCGTTCAGCCCGCCATACAGTGCCATCATTACTCATGGGGAAATCATGCAGTATATATCCGTAATCCAACCCCAGTTCACGGCAACGGTCCAGTAATTTTTTTTCCAACTCACTATCATGCAACATAACTTGCGGTTGCACCTGCACATTGGTCAAACGTTCCCGTGGAAAGGACTGCGAAGTTAAACGGGCATGTCCGTTGCTAGGAGTTTTATCACCAAAGGGACGGCTAGTCCGCGGCAATTGTTTTAAACGTCCTCTCTCCACCAAGGTAAGTTTTTGCGCAGCTGTTCCCTCATCATCTACGGGCATAAAACCACCTAGGGGAATCTTCCCCATAGAACTTTGCACAATCCGTGCGTACGGATCATCATACACGTTTATGTCCGGGGACATTACTCTCTGTCCAGGGGTACGCATTTTTCCAGCACTCATATCCACTTCACTAAAACTAGACATTAACGGATGCAAATTTTGTAGATTTTCAACGAGCAAATTATACACAAACTGTCCGGCCGCCTGTGGACGCAATAACACGGGACCCAGGTAAGGTTCCGGCTGGGTGGCTTTTTGGAGGCGTTCTAATCCCTGTAGAAAACTTGTAACATGTTGGGCCAGTTTTTCATACGTTCCTTCTTCCAGAGAAGATAGCCATACTCTGTTTGAATAATCCTGCTTATATCCATCCTGGTTACGTATTTTAGCAAAAAAACGCACAAACACGGCTGGCTGAGATACCTGATAAAATCCTCCCAGGTTGTTAAGATAATACGTATCGCGTTGGACGGGCCTAATTGCTACAATAAACTGTTCTAAAAACGGATAAACCTTTCCTTGGGCTGACAATTGCTTCACCCACGTTTTCAATTGCTCAACGTCATAAGTGCTGGCAGATGTTATTTCCTCCACATAATTGGCCTGTTTAGAAGGCATAAAATCAGGGAGCTTGCGCTTGCTTTCTTCCTGTTTTGTACGCTTATATGCTTGTTTTTGCTGATAAAGTTCTGCTGCCATTAAGTAACCGCTATCCGTTACACTCCATAAGGCCTGACGGATTCCATCATAACTTTTGGCAATGTTATAGTAGTATTCCGGAGCATAGTCATATTTAGGTGAATACGCATCATGCCTATAACCCAAACTATCTTGTTGGTTGGTGCCAATCGAAACTATCGCCCGAGCACTCAATTGATCATCCCGTTGTTCAATGGTATATAATTCTCCCAAAGAAGCCGACACATACGGAGCTGAACGTTCATTTTCCAATTTATAAACTATCCATAATGGATTTGGGGCCCCTTGCCGGCGTAATTTTTTCACCGAACGATCCATTTCATCTTTCATGGCCTTAAAATACATATTATCCGGCAAGGGAGCTCCTTGCAAAAACCCGTAAATTCCCAAAAGGCCAAAAAGCAACATTAATTTTTTCATTTTATTTACCCTCCCCAAACGGTGGCGGTAATAACGGAGGTTTAATAGCAGATTTTCCTGTTTTTTCAATCTCTAATTTGCGCAGCAACACGCTGGGCGCAATGCCGGACACCGGCACCCAACCGGATTCAGCTCCACACGAACCATTAAAAACATCATAATCATCCGCGGCAGCCATTACTTCGTGAAAAGCGGCCAAAGGGGTCCCCACAATGTCAGCCCCGCGCACCATCTCTTTACGTCCGTCAGCGTATACACGATACACTAAAGTAGGCGTTAATTTAAATGTTTGCGGATAATTTGTTTGTGTCGTTGTAAATCCGCCGGACAAATCCTCAATAATAAATCCGTAAGGTTTCTGCTGACGTTTAATCTCCTCTAAAAGCTGTTGTTCCAACTCTTCATATGGAACTGTCTGCGATGCGATGACTCGGGTATTGCCCATACGTGCCACAGGACGTTTCCCCATTTCTCCACGTCCATGCCCATTTGAAGTCGGGAATCCTTTGATTGGGCTTGAACTCATTAAAAATTCTTTTAAAACACCCTCTTTCACTAAAATTACCGGACGTGCTTTTACTCCTTCTTCATCATATTGGTAAAAACCACGTAGCGGGATGTTATTGTAGTGGGATAACGTTGCATCATCCACAATCGTTAATAAAGGGGATACTACTTCTTGCCCAATTTTATCCGTAAAGGTCCTTCCAAAATCATCTTCTTTTTGACGGTGCCCTTCCATGCGATGCCCCAACACTTCATGCACAAACACGGCCATGGCACGGTTTTTCAAAAGCGTGGGGGCTGTGATAGGTTCCGCCTCCGGAGCATTCAATAAATCTTGCAATTCTTGTAAACTTTTCTTGATATCCGCAGTTAATTTCTCTTCACTAGGCAGCTCCTTTTCGTCTAACACATCATAGAACTCGGATCGGCTTACACGCGAACCATCCGCTGTTTTTCCCTCCAGCGTGTACATAAGACGCGCCAAACGCACAGGCGTTTTTAGTTGCGTTCCTACAGAATCGACAAAATAACGGCTCCCCGTCTTTACTTCGAACGAAAAAGAACTGTTGAGCACAAACGGTTTTCCTTGCGTCAAATCGGAAACTTTAACTAATAGCGCCTCGATCTGTTGCGTATCAAATGTTAATGCGGGGTACTCTTGGCAAAAAGTTTCTTTTGGAGGAAATACAAAATCGGGGGAATCGTCTAATCGTTTGGCCGCTGTTTGAGCATCCGCATGTACGCGGTTAAAATCTTGTTGTGCCTCTTCGGCAATTTGTTCCGTCAAACGCCATACAACCGTTGAAAAAGCTTTCCCATCTTCTCCAATATCGGGGAGGTCCTTTGTCAGCAGATTGCGATCTGTTTTCCCTGTTTTTAACGTACGCGTATTATCCATTTGCGGAGTTCCGGCACGGGCTTGCACCTGTAGTTCCCGCCAACGGTATTCAGAACGATTGGTAATTCCTTTTTCTTCTACTTTTACATCGTATATATCCACGTCACTATAATTGTATGCAATATAGTAAATAGGCGGATTTTGCTTTTTAAAGATTTTCATGCTGCGCTTTATCTCTTTAGATAAAAGCTGCAGCGGGCGTTGCTGTTGTACCTGGCACATGGTTTGAGCAAAAACCGGGCTTACAAGCCCAAGCAGGCAAATAATTGACGTGTATTTTTTCATAGGAACATTGTAGCAAAAAGGACAACAAAAAAGCTGAGGATGGGAGTCGAACCCACAACCTACGGTTTACAAAACCGTTGCTCTGCCAGTTGAGCTACCTCAGCGAGTAAGTATATTTTAACATTTTTCATATTTTCTGCCAACTTTTATATAATAATATCATGGAATCTGTAACTTCTACCGTATCAATTGCAATGTGGGCCGCGTTCTGGATTACTGTCGTCACGGCTTTGTTTGTCGATTTAACCGTGCTCAATAAACATCATGGGCATGTATCTGTGAAAGAAGCCGCCATTATGGTGGGTGCTTGGATTAGCTTGGCATTACTCTTTGGCGGAGCTATTTGGTTTTTTGAAGGACCACACCACGCGCTAGCATTTTACACTGGCTACGTGCTAGAGTATTCATTATCCATAGACAACATGTTTGTATTTATCTTAATTTTTAGCTATTTTGCCATTCCGCATGAATTACAGCCCAAGGCACTGTTATGGGGAATTTTAGGAGCTGTAGCATTGAGATTTATCTTCATTTTCATTGGCGTACAACTTATCTCGCTTTTTTCTTGGACAATTTATGTATTCGGGGCACTACTCATTTTTACCGCCACCAAAATGTTATTACAAAAAGAAAATGATAATTTTGATCCCAGTCAGTCACTTCCGCTCAAAATTATGCGCAAATTTATCCCGTTAAAAACCGATTATCGCGGTGAAAATTTCTTTGTAAAAGATGAGATAAAATGGTTTGCGACCCCCCTTTTTGCGGCCGTACTTGTTATTGAAATGAGCGATTTAATTTTTGCCGTAGATTCCATCCCGGCAGTGCTTTCCATCACTCAGGATACATTTCTTGTATATTCCTCTAATATCTTTGCAATTATTGGCCTGCGTTCTTTGTACTTTTTACTATCCGGTATGGCCGGCAAATTCCCCTATCTCAAATACGGAATTTCGGTCATTTTATTCTTTGTAGGAGTCAAGATGTTGCTCTCCCACCACGTTAAAATCCCGATTGTTGCCTCTTTGGCGGTTATTGTTGGCATATTAACGTTGTCTATCTTAGCCGGAAAAATCTTTTCCCCCAAAGAGACTAACTCGTAAACGCGGAAAACATTTACCCGGCTTGCTCTTTGGGCCGGAAACTTTGTATAATAAATACAAGCAATTTATCTTACTTAAGGAAGGAAACTTATGGCGTATAAATGTGCAGTATGTGGTAAAACCTCCGTCTCCGGCGGTTCTTACAGCCACTCCAACTTGCGGACAAAAAGAAGTTTTAAACCCAACCTGCAAAAACAAAAAATCGTTTTGGACGGCAAAACCCAAACGGCCTACGTGTGCACGGGTTGTATTAAAAGCGGACTTGCTAAAAGACCCGCTAAATAAGTGTCTTTTTGTACCAAACTTAAGCCCGTGCTATGCGTAGTGCGGGCTTTTTGATTTTTTTAATACTTCAGGGGTTTGAGATGACTTTTTCAAAGTGGTCCGTTATTGTTATTTTGGGCTTGTTATTTTCTTTTTTTTCGTACGCGCGCGCGGAAGAATCCGCCGAATTGGACCCAAACGGGCCCTGGATGATTTGTAACATTTCCGTGGATGGTTTAAAAAATATCCGAAAACGAACTGTTACGAAAACAGCCCATGCCAAAAAAGGAGAATTGTACGAGCGGATGACCGTGTCCGAAGACGTACAGGATATTTCCGGACTGGGCAACTTTGACAGCGTTGAAATTGATATTACACCTATTGCCGGCACCCGCAAAGAAAAAGAAACGGGGACCGCTTATCAGTGCCACCGCATTACTTACTTGGTGCAAGAAAAGCCCATCTTCGATAAAATTTCCTACGAGGGACGAAAACATCTTGGAAAGGGCGCTATTACCCAAGCCATGACGTTAAAACTCAAAGACCCCTTTAACGAGGCCAAATTACAAAGTGATATGGCCCGCATTACCGCCAAATATGCAGAAAAAGGATACGTCAACGCCCAAGTGACTTATGAGTTAGAAAAAGATGAACACCTGGGAGTTGTGTATGTAACGCTTCTTATCGACGAAGGCGAACGGGTACGAGTGGCCGAACTTAACCTGAACACAAACGGAGCCCCAACCGAATTACCAACTGCCAAAATTATCAAAAAAGCATCCAACCGCCCCTTCAAAGTATTCAAACCGCAAAATTTACAAAAAGATTGGGTCAAGATGATGTTGTATGGGCGCAACCACGGATATAGCGAATTTAATTTATCTCAACCCAAAATCACCTACGATGAAACCAAAACGTTGGCCACAATTACCTATGAACTGGCTGAAGGGCCCCAAGTGGATTTTGGAACTGTCAGTTTTGCAGGCAACAGCGTGTTTACGCAACAAGAGCTCGACAAACAGATTTTCTTCCGTTCCGGAAAGCGCTATAATCAAAAAGATTTTGATGATACCATTTCTGCCATCCAAGAACAATATGCAGACCGTGGATATTTGCAAGCACAGGTAGTACCGGTAAAAGACATTCAAAATGGGCTTTTAAATATTACTTTCGATATTACCGAAGGTCACACTTTCTACATTGATCACGTGGATGTAACCGGCTATGAGAACACCAAAAAATACGTCTTTACGCGTGAATTAACCATCCACCCCGGGGATCTGTACGACAATGCCAAGATCAAACGTAGCCAGACTAAAATTTTAAATTTAGGTTTCATTAACGATGTACAAATTGGTTTGCAGCCGACGGCTGACCCGAATAAGGTTGATTTGGATTTTAATGTGGTCGAAGGCCGCCCGGGCATGTTTACCGCCGGTTTAGCAATGAGCTCTATGGACGGGTTGTACGGGGAAGTATCCCTTAATCATCTCAATCTCTTTGGACGCGCCCAACGCTTATCGTTGCGTACATTATTCGGGAAGGAAATCTTGGACTATACGGTCAGCTGGTACACACCATGGATTTTTGATAAACCGACCTCTTTAGGTATTGATGCCTTTAATACTCGCCGCTACCGTTCTTTTGCCACGGAAAACCAAGCTTATACGGAAAAACGTATCGGTGGCCGGCTCAAAGTAGGTCCCCGCTTTAAAGACGACATTTATCAGCTTTCGTTTGGCTACTCGTTTGAGAATATTGATATTTACGATATTGACGACAAGTACAAATGCGGTCCCGGCAAGACTTACGAGGAGTGCATTAAAAAAGGTAAAACAAATCTTTCTACTATTACAACCGACTTTGCCATCGATACACGTGACAATATGTGGGATCCTACCCATGGATGGCGTAACTCCATAGGATTAGGTCTAGCCGGTGGCCCGATTGGGGGCGATTTAGATTTGTGGTATTTAAATGCACGTTCCATCTTTAACTATACCGTGTTAAATGTGGGTGGAAACTATCCCATCGTATTTGTGTTGTCCAACAAAATTGGATCGGTACGCCCTTACGGACGCACGGATGAAGTTCCTCCTTTTGAAAAATTTTTCTTGGGCGGAGCCGATACCATCCGCGGATATGAACGCGCTGGCGAAATCGGTCCTAAATATGGCGGAACCACCTACTATGTGATGAACGCAGAATTACGTTTTCCGTTGGCCCGCGAAGGACGGCGCAATATGGCGCAATTTGCCTTCTTCTTTGATTTAGGAAATTCTTGGAATCACTTCGATGATTTGGAATTCTCCATGGGACCGGATGAAAACCAGTTCAAAGCCGGGGTGGGTGTGGGGTTGCGTTTAACAACGCCCTCTTTGCCCATCCGTATCGACTGGGGTTATGGGCTCAATCATCGCTCGGGTGAAGATCGTTCCCATTTCTACTTTAACATCTCAAACATGATGTAAGGAGCATATGCAGAAACAGTTTCTAGCAGCCCTATTATTTCCGTTGCTAATTACCGCCCCGGCAAACGCACAGGAGATGCCCCTTACTGCTGAAGAGAATGCGGCGGTGGCGGCTATTTTGGCTAAGGCACGCCAAGAACAAGAAAAACCTGCACCCAAAACTGCTCCTATTTCTACTCAAGCGGCTTTACCTTCATCGACAGACAATAAAGAAGACGAATTAGACAAAGAAGAACCCGCAGCTGCCCAAAAATGTTTAACGGTTGCGTTCGTGGATATTGACGAAGCTTTCAATGCTCATCCGCGTACGGTTGCCGTTAAAGAACAAATCCGGCGCAAAATCTTATCTAAAGAAGAAGAAGTTGCTCAAGCCAAACAGCTCATTGAGCGCTTGCACGAAGAAAATGGCCGCCTTGCGGGGCTCATACGACAACTTAAACCGTTTTATGAACGTATTGTGGTTGAACCTCACAAAATGCTTCCCCGACCTCAAGAAAATGCGGACGAATTGGAGCTGGGCAATGTACTCAATCGTCTTACTTTTGCCGGAACCGATGTATTTTACGCCAGTCCTTTAAATACGCCCGCCCAGTTGGAAGAACTGAAAGCCCGCATTGCCTCCAACAAAAAAACAATTGAAGAACGCGAGTTTTTTATAGACAATTACAAAGCCCAAACCCGTGAAGAAATTTTAAATTTAGAGTCCCAAGAAGTTAAAGAAATTTTGAAGGATATTTATTTAGAAATTAAATCTTTTGCCAAGAAGCGTAACATCGGGGCCGTCGTCCGCAAGGATGAAATACTCTACGGTCAAAGCCCCGTAAATGTAACAAAAGATTTTATTAACCGCTTGAAGAAAGCCAAAAAATACCGCAAATAAAGGAAATAGAGGTGCTTATGAAACCCTTATCAGTCGAACAAATTACACAAATTACTCACACCCAAGCCAGCGGACAGCCCGAACTTTCCATTACGGCTTTGTGCTCGTTGGAAAATGCCCACGAAGGGGGAATTTGTTACGTTAATTCGTTGGAAAAACCCGAACTGTTGAGTCAATTAAAGGCATCCGCTGTATTTGTGCCTTCCTCTGCTAAAGGGCAAACACTCCCCTTTGGCGGTGTTCTATTGTATGCGGACAACCCCGAATGGGCTTTTGTTCTACTTATGAAATATGTAGATGCACAATTTCAAAAACACACCCCCGGCATTCACTCCACCGCAGTAATCAGCCCAAATGCCAAATTAGGGCAAAACGTATCCGTAGGGGCTTACACTGTAATTGAGGATGGTGTAATCATTGGGGACAATACCGTCATTTTCCCTCAATGTTACATTGGCAAAGACGTAACAATTGGCAAAAATTGTTATATTTATCCGCAAGTTGTCATCCGGGAACAATGTATTCTAAAAGATTATGTCATCTTACAAGCCGGGGCTAAAATTGGTAGTGACGGATTCGGGTTTACGTTTCATGATGGCCGCCACCAAAAAATTCCGCAAATTGGCAACGTGGTTATTGGCAACGATGTAGAAATTCAATCTAACACCTGTATTGACCGTGCCAAAATTGCCAGCACGATAGTGGGTGATAACACCAAGATTGACAACCTGGTTCAAATCGGTCACAATGTAACTGTTGGGAAAAGCTCCATTTGCTGCGCCCAAGTAGGCGTGGCCGGAACTACCGATATTGGCAATGGCGTTATCTTAGCTGGGCAAGTTGGCCTAGCCGGGCATATGACTATTGGAGATGGCGTTAAAGTAGGCGCCCAATCCGGTGTCATTGCTTCCATCCCGGCCGGGCAAACTTATTTTGGATACCCCGCCATGGCACAACGTGAGGCATTTAAACAACAAGTTATTTTGCGTAAATTGCCCGATATGTACAAGCAATTTCAACAATTTCAAAAAGAAGCACAATCCTTTAAAAATCTATCTTTTTGGGGACGTGTAAAAAAGTTATTAGGACGTTAAGTTATGCGACAAACACTCAAACAATCTGCAGTAGTTCAAGGCCCCGGTTTGCATACGGGGGTTCGTACCACTATGACCTTTAAACCCGCGCGCAACGGTATTACGTTCTTGCGCACGGACCTACCCAATTCCACGCCTATTGTGGCACATGTGGATAATGTGGGTTCCACATTACGCGGTACTAATTTAAAAAACCAAACAGCCGAAGTATGGACCATCGAACATACAATGTCAGCTTTACACGCGCTTGGAATTACAGATGTGGCCGTGGAGATGGATGGCCCCGAACCTCCCGTAACAGATGGGGCTAGCGACGTATATGTAGAGGCACTTTTAAAAGCCGGTTTACAACCTCTAGACACCGAGCAACCACTACTGCACATCACACAACCTATTACCTATACTTATGGCAATATTTCCTACAGTGCTAAACCGGCCGATAAGCTGACTTTTACATTCGTATATCGTCATAAACATCCCCTTTTAGCCCATAGTGAATACACCTTGGAATTTTCAACCGAAAATTATATCCGAGAAATTGCTCGTGCAAGAACTTTCGGCTTTGAGGAAGAGCTGGAATTTTTAAAAGCTCATGGGCTTGCCAAAGGCGGAAATTTAGAAAATGCTGTGATCATCGGCAAAGATAAATTTATTAACGAGCGGCGTTTTCCCGATGAACCTGTACGGCATAAATTGCTGGATTTGATTGGAGATATCAGCCTTACAGGTAAAAAGCTACCTCCGCTAGAAATACGCTGTGAGTGCGGCGGACACAAACATAACGTTATTTTTGCCCGTCTGTTACTAGCAAATTCGGAGGACAAATGAACACAAAACATAATTTACACGATTATTTGACATTGCCCGTACTCAGCGTCATTAATCAAGAGCAAATCAAAGCGTCCATTCCTCACCGCGATCCTTTTCTATTAGTAGATGAAGTACGCGTATTAGAGGAAAACAAAAAGTACCTGGGTATTCACCACGTAACGGCAGATGAATACTACTTCAAGGGACACTTCCCTAACAGCCCGGTTATGCCCGGGGTACTGGTGGTAGAAAGTATGTCCCAATCCTTTGGAGGCGCCATGATGCATCTTGTGGCCAAAGGAGACCCCGTCATTCCGCTTTTTTTAAGTATCGAAGAAGCTAAATTCCGTGGCATGGTCCGTCCGGGCGACACACTTCAAATGCCCCTTGAAATTTTACGTTTGGGCAAAATTTCCAAAATTTATGCCGAAGCATATGTGGACGGTAAACTGTGCGCACAAGCCACACTCAATTTTATTTTAGGAGAAAAACATGTCTAACATTCACCCAACTGCGATTATTGACCCTACTGCTCAGATTGATCCTTCTACCGTAGTAGGGCCTTATACGGTTATCGGTTCTGATGTACAAATTGGTAAAAACAACCACATTGGTCCCTTTTGCGTCATTGAAAACACAACAATGGGCGACAACAATGAACTGATTGCCAGCTGTTTTATAGGGGTTAAACCTCAGGATTTATCTTACAAAGACGAACATACCCGCGTGGTTATGGGCAATGGCAACAAAATCCGTGAATGCGTTACCATTCACCGTTCTACATTTGTTGATAAACCCACCACATTGGGAAATAACAATTTGCTGATGGCAAACTCTCACTTGGCACACGATGTACAAATGGGGAACAATTGTATTGTGGCAAACAGTACCGGAATTGCCGGGCACGTCATTGTAGAAGACCGGGTTGTAATATCTGGGATGGTAGGAGTGCACCAATTTTCACGTATTGGCACTTTGGCAATGATTTCCGGCGGAACCATGGTTCCTATGGACATTCCCCCCTATACAATTGCCCAAGGCGAGCGAGCCAAGTTGATCGGTCTGAATATTGTAGGATTGCGCCGGGCCGGGTTGGACCGCAAAGTAATCCTGGACATTAGACGCGCTTTCAAATTACTTTTTAGAAGCGGCAAACGTTTAGAAGAAGCCATGGCCGAACTGGAAAAAGCCATCCCTTGCACTGAAGTACAGCACTTAATCGATTTCTGCAGAGCCAGTCAACGTGGAATTACCCCTGCCAAAAAATCAATGCGTGAGGAAACAGATGACTAAAACGTTGGGAATCCTCGCCGGCGAAGGCAATATGCCTATCTACATTGCCCGCAATGCTTGTAAGCGCGGGTATAAGGTGGTTGTATTGGGGCTGAAAGGTAACGCCCGCCAAGCCGACTATAAGGATTATTGCCAAGCGTTTAAACTCATTCGCCTGGGGCAGTTCGGTGCCGGCCTCGAATTTTTTAAAGAGCACGGCGTTACAAATGCTGTAATGGCTGGAAGAGTTCAACACACGTCTATTTTTTCAAATTTGATGCCTGATAAGCGCGGATTGGCTTTTTTAGCTTCGCTCAAGAGCATGCAAACCAAGCATATTCTCTCCCGCCTTATTGAAGAGTGCGCCAAAGAAAATATCCATTTTCAAAATTCCGCCATGTTTTTGGAAGATTTCTTCCCCGGAAAAGGGGTTCTCTCTATCCGCAAACCCACCGAGCAGGAACAACAGACCATAGACTATGGTTTTCGCATTGCCAAGCAAATTGCGGCCCTGGATATTGGGCTGACTTGTGTGGTGAGCCAACAAGCCGTTATTGCGGTAGAAGGCATGGAAGGCACAGACCGCTGCATTGCGCGGGCAGCAGAACTGTACAAGAGCTCTGCTGAGAAGCAATCCCCCGTTGCAGTTGTTAAAGTCGCCCGCCCCAATCAAGACAACCGCTACGATTTGCCCGTCATTGGCAAAACAACACTCAAAAGCGTACATAAAGCCGGGTTTGGCATTTTGGCGTTTGAAGCCCAAAAAACCTTGGTAATGGACTTGGAAGAAGTTATCGATTTGGCCAATAAGCTCAACATTTGTTTGTTAGCTATATAATCTTCAATTATACCTAGGTTACCCCAGAGCAAACTACCGACTATTTATTCTTAGTAGGTTTTTCCTCTACATAGCTCTGGCTATTGGGCTTATCCAAATAAAAAGCACGCCTCCCGCTTGCCCCAATTAAGAAAGAAAGTTGTGTTTCAAGTGCTTTTTTGATACTATGTAGAAGAGAGGGTCCCGTATTACGGGATTACATTTACATACATAAGGAAGGGAATTGTTATGTCTAGAACACCTATTATTGCCGGAAATTGGAAAATGCACAATACCATCGAAGAGGCCACCGCTTTGGTCAACGCGCTCAAAACCGCTGGTAACAAAAACAAAGTCGAAATTATTATTGCCCCGTCTTATACTGCCTTGGCTGTCTCCGCTCAAACCGCTCGCGGAAGTGAAATTAAAATTGCCGCCCAAGATGTCCATTGGGAAGATAAAGGAGCGTTTACCAGCGCCGTATCTCCCGTACAGGCAAAAGATGCTGGTGCTACCCACACATTAATCGGTCATAGCGAACGCCGCAGCGTATTCGGTGATACCGATGAAATCTTAAATAAAAAAGTGGCAGCTGCTTTACGCCACAATTTGACGGTAATTTTCTGCGTTGGAGAAACATTGCAAGAACGTGAAGCCAACAAAACGCTTGACGTCATTGCTGCTCAATTGGCCAACGGCCTAAAAGGTTTTAGTGCTGAGCAACTCAAAGGGATTATCATCGCTTACGAGCCCGTGTGGGCCATCGGTACCGGCAAAACGGCCACCCCTGACCAAGCTCAAGAAGTACACGCGGCCATCCGCGCCCAATTAGCCAAAACATATGGGGACAGTTTTGCGCAAGCTACCCGCATTCTATACGGTGGAAGTGTCAAAGATACCAACGTAGATGAAATTATGGCCAAGCCCGACGTTGATGGTGCTTTGGTAGGTGGGCAATCGCTTATTGCAGAAAAATTTGCCCGCATTATTAACTTTAACTAATGGAAAAATTATGAACATCGCCAAACTCATTGACCATACCCTTTTAAAACCGGCCGCCACTCGCGCCCAAATTCAGCATCTCTGCGAAGAGGCCCGCCACTATGGATTTTGCAGTGTATGCGTAAACCCGTACTGGGTACCCTTTGCCAAACAAATGTTGCAAGGTACTGATGTAAAAGTGTGTACGGTCATTGGGTTTGCATTGGGTGCAACCACTACCGCGGCCAAGGCTTATGAAGCAAAAAACGCTATTGAGAATGGAGCCGACGAGGTGGACATGGTAATCAATATGGGGGCCCTTAAATCCGGCGATACCCAAACCGTGTTGGCCGACATGCAAGCCGTACGGGACGCGTCCCGCGGGCATATTTTAAAAGTTATTATTGAAACATCACAATTGACAGATGACGAAAAAGTAACCGCTTGCCACTTGGCTGCCCAAGCCGGCGCTGATTTTGTAAAAACATCTACAGGGTTTAACGGGGGAGGAGCGACCGTTCAAGATGTCGCTTTGATGCGCAAGGCCATCCCCGATACTATGCAAGTCAAGGCTTCCGGTGGAGTACGTTCGCGTGCCGATGCAGAAGCCATGATTGCCGCAGGTGCTACGCGCATTGGCACAAGCGGCGGGGTACAAATCGTTGAGGGAAAATGATTGAAAATTGGGAAATAATCAATCGCATTGATGCACAAAAAAACATCCTCTTTCGTTTATTGATAGACGGAACGGAGCAGGATGCTCGCTTGATGTCCAAAAAGTTAAAAGGTTACGTGCAAGAAGTTCGTACAGCCAAAATGCCGTATACACACGAATTGATATTACCCAATAATTTAGATGAGATAACTCAAGGGAAAATACGTACCGCTATACAGGAAGTGGTGGCTCTCTCTAAAAGGATTGATTCTTTGGTTCCCGGCGGTGACTTGGGGGATCCTCTCTTCAACTTTGCCCCGGTACATACTACAACTGAGTCATTACATCCGCTAGACATTACCGCCACAGCACAAAAACAGTTAAACTTAGACGAAGCTACTCACATCGGCTTAAACGTTCACGATACCGTACGCCCTGCGCCTACACCAACGGAGGAACCCGCCTCCCAAAACACCTCGGCTGGAAAAACGCCTTCCGAAGAGCCGCAAACATCCGCAAAAACGCCGGATGTTAATGTAGAGCAACAAACGGTTGCTTTTTCCCAAAGCAGTAAGACTCCCAGCACTATCTCA
The DNA here is from genome assembly GCA_045116875.1 of Elusimicrobiaceae bacterium. GTDB lineage: Bacteria > Elusimicrobiota > Elusimicrobia > Elusimicrobiales > Elusimicrobiaceae > Avelusimicrobium. The sequence goes on from JBGUMP010000068.1 coordinate 21,498, forward strand.
ATCAGCGACAATGACATGTTGATCAAAGATATGGAAGGTTCTGTACTGGAAAAAATGCCGTTGGAAGATATTTTATCAGCAGAAACAAAATATGATATGTTTGTCGATGTAGAGCAACCTATCCAACAAACTCAAAAAACACAAAATGAACGCAACCATCTGCCGGATGCTCAACCTCCCCAAACGGCTTCTTTTAATGTTTTTGAGCATGAGCTTAAAGATGAAGCTAACATTTTAGATATCGAAGAAGTACAAACCATTACAGATCGTTTGACGCAAAAGGACAAGGCTTTTATGAATAATACTAATTCTCCACAAAATGAAGACCAAAAACCCGCATCCGTTCCGCAAACAAATTCGGACGCGCCCACTGTTCCCAGCACCCCTTTTACGCTAGGGGCTGCCCAAGAACCTCCTAAAACCATGATGGATGAATTATCTTCGGAAACAATCCCGGAAGAGCAAATTATTGAGGACACCTTGCCCCCGCAATCCGTGCAACAACGGGCCAATTTGCCCGAAATTACCGTACGGGAAAGTTTAGATAAATTAGATAAAACTTTTAACTTGGAAACCACATTTAATACTGAGTTCTTACGTCAACAAAATGAAAAGACACGTTCCTTAAGGGAGGGAAATCCTGTTCCGCCGCCGGTGGAACAAGAACCTCCACATACCAAAACAATTTTACGATTGAAAAAACAATCAGTTCCGGAACCGGAGCAAGAGTCGGAACAAATTGGAAAAACAATGTTACGTTTAAGACGCAAACAGGCCAATACTGCCAATATGCCAACACCTCCCGCTGCCAAACCCCTGCGCAGCACGGTATCACCAACAAATTCGACACCTAAACAGCGCAATATTGACCATTCTATTCAGATTCCCACTTCCGAACTCAAAAAACATAATTGGCCTTTGGAAGTTCCGCTAATACCTACTTATACGCTAAACAACATGGTAATGTCGGTCAACCGTTTTGCGCACGCCACTGCCGTTTCGGTGATTGAAAACCCGGGCAAATTATACAATCCTTTGGTACTTCATGGCGCCACGGGCACCGGAAAAACCCATTTCTTAAACGCACTTGCTTACGCCTTTAGCAAAAAATTTGGGCAAGAACATATTTTTATGACAAACGGCGTGCGCTTATCGCGTGGAATTCAGCGTTATGTCATGGAAGGAAACATCGAAAAATTTGAAAATTTCATGAAATCGGTACAAGCGTTGCTCATCGATGATATCCACCTTTTGGCCATCAATGAGCAAAACCGTGATCATATTTCCAAATTACTCAACACTTTCTTGAAAGAACAGAAACAGATTGTAATTACGTCCAAATATCCGCCAGAAAGCTTGGAAAAACTGGAAGAATTAATCAAGTTCAAACTAGATGCCGGTTGGATTAGCGAACTAAAACCAGCTACCGGTGCCACACATTTTCGCATTGTAAAAAAGATGTTAATGGAAAGTGGCGTTGACTTAAACGATAAACAAATCGAAGAGTTTTTTGATGCGCCTCACATGACACTAGGAACAGTCACGCGCAGTATCCGCCGTCTTAAAGTGTTGGAAAATCTAATCTTTCCGAATATTCCGGAAACGCAGCGATCTTCTGCCAGTATTTTCGAAAAATTGTTGGCCACAAAAGGCGAAGATAACAACAGCGAACTACTTAACAAAGATCCTTCGGAAATCACAACCCTTACCATGACAGGTAACGGCGAGTGGGGCCGTATTGGATTTTTCTATCCGCAAAATTGTTCCGAAATGATGAATTGGATGGTATATGCCTTGGGGCAACGTGCCAAAGAGTTAGGCATCGAAGGGGGATTTGAAATTGTCGTGCGTTCATCCTATGCCACGGAAAATATCATTTCCTCGGCCTTTAAAATCGCAAACTTGTGCGATAACAAAAAACTAAAAGGGGCTGTCATTTTAGGGCCTATTCCGCAGTCCTGTGATCCTTCCGTACGGGAAAACTTTTATGACATACTTACCCATATGTTGGAAATTATGCTCATCCGCTGCGGCATTATCAATTACGAAGATGTCCGCATGCCTAGCACCTATGTGAAAGTACTTTCCGAACTTATGAGGTAACTATGAAAAAATTATTTGTTCTATTGCTTTGCGGTGTATTAGGGATGGCCTGTGGAAAAACCATGCAATCTGCCGTTAAACAAGGCAAAATTGCCCCGTCGTTTAATGACACTTTGATGGATGATGATTATCTATGGGTGCGCGGTTTTGGAGCGGCTAATCCTGCCCATGAAACCGACACGCAACGCCGCATCTTAAGCCGTGAAGCGGCTATTGCTCACGCTTATCAACGTGCGGCCGAAGTGCTTTACGGAACAAATTTGGAAGCCCATGCCCAAGTGGTAGATGCTGTATCAGTAGGAAATTCCATTGAAACTTCTGCCAATGGTATGCTTTCGCACATGGAATTAATTGAAACCGAATACTTAGAAGATGGCGGCTGTGCCGTTATCATGCGCCTTAACCGTGCTTTTCTACAGCAAACCGGGTTAGACCCCAAGGAGAATAAATGAAAAAACTACTACTCTACTTACTTAGCATCCTCGTTCTTACCAGTGCTTGCTCTTCCATTCGCATCGGCCCCAAGGGAGAGGGAGAATATGTAACAGCCGAATCCTTGGTCCCCTATGATGAACGCAACTTGCGCCAAATGAAAAAAGAAGGGGAATTGGCTGCTCAAAAAGCCGCTGTGGAAAAAGTAGCCGGGGTATTTATCTCTTCCGCAACAAGTATAGAACAAGCACAATTAGTGGAGGAAAAAATTACGTCCAAAACGGCTGGATTTATTCGTAAATCTCATGTACAAAAATCTTACCGGAAAGGAGACGAATGGTACACCCGGGTCAAAGCCATGGTATTAGTCAAAGATATTGGTGATATTATCAAACAATCCGATGAAAATGCGTTTGCTAAAAAAACAACGCTCTTGGTTGTTTCCCGCGAAACCGTTGGCGATGAAATATCCCTCACGCAGGACTGTAAACAAGCCATCTACCGTGTACTAAAAAATCAACCGTACAACTTGGTTAATGGGGACAATTTGAGCCAGAACAACATCGAAAACCCAAATCCCACCATAGACAAGGCCCGCACGGAAGGAGCCCGCTTTGTAATTGTGGCAGATGTACAAGCCAATGCATTAGCAGCCCTACCGGGAACGGTATCCCCATTTAAATCCTACCGGGCACGTGCAAAACTTAATACCTATGCTACAAATAACTATGCTGTAGTGGCGGAAGGCGCCCAACAGCAAAGCGGCTTAGATCCGCTGGATAACATTGCTGCGCAGAAATCAATTTCCGCTGCGTGTGAAGCTGCCGCTAAGCAATTGGTAGAGCCCATTAATGATGCCATTAACTCTGCCAAAACGTACAACATAACTATTAAAAACATCAAGACGATTGAACGCCTTAAACAGGTACAAGATATTTTGCGTACACTGCGCGAAATTGAAGATTTCAACTTAGTGCGTTATGCCAATTCAGCTGCCCAATTTGAGGTGTCCGCAAACATTGCCACCCCCGAAGAACTAACAGCTAAAATGATCCGTAAATATAATATTTATTTTACGGTGGCAAGCATTACCCCTAACGCTATTGTGATGAGTTTCAATTAACATGCTGGCCAACGCTACTGCTGCCACCATCAAAGGCATTGAAGGGTTCGCGGTGTCCGTGGAAGTGGACATTGCCCCTGGTTTGCCTACACTGGCCGTGGTAGGTTTGCCGGATGCCGAAGTGAAAGAAAGTAAAGAGCGTGTTATGGCCGCCATCCGCAACAGCGGCTTTGATTTTCCGCTCAAACGCATTACTGTTAATTTAAGCCCCGCAGAATTACGCAAAAGCGGCACTCAGTTTGATTTACCTATTGCGCTTGGCATTCTGGCCGCCAGCGAACAATTATCGTCCACCGCACGTGATAAAATGAAGGATTTGTTGGTCCTGGGTGAATTAGCATTGGATGGTTCTTTACGGCCTTGCGCAGGGGTTTTGCCCATGTTGATTTCATGCAAAAAACTTGGCAAAACGGCTGTTATTCCTCCCGCCAATGCGCTGGAAGGACAGATTTCATCCACTTCTTTTGTTACGCCGCATACCTTGCGGGAATTAGCTGATTATCTGGAAGATAAAATTCCTCTTAGTGCTGTACAATTAAGCTACGTGCCAACCTCTCCTGAAACCGTAGAGAGTACACTGGACTTTAGTGAAGTAAAAGGGCAATCTTTGGCCAAACGGGCGCTGGAAATTGCGGCCGCAGGTGGACACAATGTGCTTATGATTGGGTTGCCAGGCACCGGCAAAAGCATGTTGGCAAAACGTTTCCCGGGCATTCTGCCTCCGCTAACCGAAGAAGAAGCGCTGGAAATTACCAAAATTTATTCTATTTGTAATTTATTGGGAAAAAGCCACTTGTTAACAAACCGCCCTTTCCGGGATCCTCACCACACCATTTCGGATGTGGCGCTTATTGGTGGGGGCTCTACTCCCAAACCCGGGGAAGTGTCCTTGGCACACAATGGAGTTCTTTTCTTAGATGAATTTGCCGAATTCTCCCGCAGTGCCCTGGAGGTACTCAGGGAACCGCTGGAAAATGGACAAGTTACTATCTCGCGTGCCAAAGAAACCGTATCTTATCCCGCCCGTTTTACATTGGTGGCCGCCATGAACCCATGCCCTTGCGGAAATTTGGGCAACCCCCTAAAACCTTGTACCTGCAGTCCTATGCAAGTTACCCGCTATAAAAACCGTATTTCGGGCCCTTTGCTGGACCGTATTGATTTAACTGTCAATTTAAATCCCGTTAAATTCACAGATTGGAAACAAGAGAAAGAAGGGGATTCATCTGCCACTATCCGTGCACGGGTATTAGCCGCACGAGAAATTCAAAAAAAGCGTTTTGCCGACACAACTACTACCGCCAATGCTTTTATGACCTCTGCGCAAATTAAACAATTTTGCAAGCTTCCCCCGGGAGCTGATGCAATTTTAGAAACTGCCATGCGCAAGTTTGGGCTAAGCGCACGAAGTTTAGATAAGATTTTAAAAACAGCCCGCACCATTGCTGATTTGGAAAATAAAGAACTCATTGAAACAAAACACTTGGTGGAAGTCATGCAATATCGTCCGTTGGACCGCAAAGGAGTGGCTGACCTATGAGCTCGCAACTCAGTACTGATGAACGCTTGGCCCGCATTCGCCTAAATGCCTTTTTGTATTTCCGCGCAGATTGGCTGACGCGCCTACTGGAGATTTTTGGTTCTGCCCAAGAAATTTTAAAACAAGATGCCCAAACCTTAGCACAAGAAGCCAATTTAAACCCCTCCACCGCTGCCAATTTACTGCGGGAAGCTTTTTCTATTAACCCACAGGAAGAATGGGATAAAACTGAAAAGCTGGGTGGACACATTTATTTCCCGGAAGATGAAGAATATCCTCAAGCACTACGCAATTGCAAAGAAGCTCCCATTGCAATTTATGTGTTGGGCAAATTACCCACCGATGAGCAGGCCTGCGTGGGGATGGTGGGAACGCGCAAAATTACCCCCTATGGCCGTAGAGCAGCTACCAAACTAGCCAGTGAGTTGGCCCAAAGCGGCGTTGTAATTGTGAGTGGTTTAGCACGTGGAATAGACAGCCAATGCCATGCCGCTTGTGTACAAGCTAAAAAACCAACTGTGGGTGTTATTGGCACAGGGATTGGCCGCTGTTATCCAGCCGAAAACCGTGCTTTAGAAAAAGCCATTTTAGAATGCGGCGGAGCGGTTGTGAGCGAACTTCCTTTTAATAAACCGCCAAACGCTTTTCATTTTCCCCGCCGTAACCGCATCATCGCGGCACTTTCTCAACCGGTGGTGGTAATTGAAGGGGAAGTAAAATCCGGCGCATTAATTACAGCTAAGCTGGCTTTGGAGCAGGGAAAAGACGTATTGGCCGTCCCGGGGCCTATTGACAGCCCTCAATCCGGCGGCCCAAATTCTCTCGTGGCACAGGGGGCAGGGGTTGTAACTTGTACCGCGGATATCCTAGAATATATACCACAGGCTCAACGGTTTGGGCTCGACCCACGTTTCTTTGAACGTAATCCCCAAACCCCGGTCAAAGCTGAAGAAAAACTATCGGCTCGCGAAGTACAAGTTATGCAAGCCGTGGCTGACGGACAACTTAGCTTGGATCAAGTGGCCCTAGCTATTGAAGCGGATGTACCCGAAACCGCCGAACTGTTATTTAATTTAGAAGTTAAAGGATATTTGGCCTGTGAAAATGGGCTGTATAGCAAGAGCAAATTTTAAATTCATAAGGAAGTGATACTATGGCAGTAAATAAAGGGAAGAAGTTAGTCATCGTCGAGTCTCCTACCAAACAGAAGACCATTAGCAAAATTTTAGGAAATGATTTCATCGTACGTAGCTCCTTTGGACATGTGCGCGATTTGCCTCAACATGATATGGGTGTTGATATCGAACATGATTTTACCCCTACTTACGAACCTGTAGAGCGCGCTAAACGGCTCATCAGTGAGCTGAGCACGTTGGCAAAAAATGCCCCCGAAATCTATTTGGCTACTGACCCTGACCGTGAGGGAGAGGCCATTGCCTGGCATTTGATTGAATTATTGAAATTACCTAAAGAACGTTATCAGCGTATTTTCTTCCACGAAATTACACCTACTGCAATCAAGGAGTCCTTTGCACATGCCCGCAAAATTGACGAAAACTTGGTCAATGCACAACAAGCTCGCCGGGTATTAGACCGAATTGTAGGTTACAAACTTTCCCCCCTGTTGTGGAAAAAAATCACCCGCGGTTTATCAGCTGGGCGGGTACAATCCGTTGCTGTGCGCTTATTAGCCGAACGGGCGAAAGAAATTGCCGCATTTAAAGAACAAGAATACTGGACAATTGGTGCCCAGTTTGAAAAAGAAGGAACCGCGCCTTCCTTTTGGGCACGTGTGACCAAATACAAAGGGAAAAATGTGGAACAGACCAAAACCCATAAACTTTTTGCGGAAGATTACAAAGTAAAAACCACTGTGTTTGATGCACCGGAAAAATTGGCTCCTGTGTCCGACCTGTTACGCAAAGGACCAAACACGGTGATAAAGGTGGAAAAGAAAGAGGTTAAACAACATCCTAAACCGCCTTTTATTACCAGTACACTACAACAAGACGCCTATAATAAGCTCGGTTTTTCCTCCCAAAAGACCATGCAAACTGCGCAACATCTCTACGAAGGTATTGACGTGGAAGGACAAACAGTCGGTCTTATTACCTATATGCGTACGGACTCATTCAACGTATCTAAACTACTACAGGAACAGACCAAAAAATTCATCGGTCAAAAATATGGAGAGCAGTATGTCCCTGCCAAACCGAATATTTTTAAAAGTAAAGTAATGGGTGCGCAGGAAGCTCACGAAGCCATTCACCCTACGGATGTACGCCGGACCCCACAAAACATGAAACCCTTTTTAACCAACGATCAGTACAAACTCTACGAACTGATCTGGTTGCGTTTTGTGGCTAGTCAAATGGCCGATGCGGTGTTTAACACGGTCTCCATTGATATTGCCGCCAAAGACGAGAAAGAATGCGTTCTACGTGCCACCGGCCGCACAGTTAAATTCCCAGGGTACTTGTCTGTATATAAGGATCCGGAAGAAGAAAACGCTTCCAACGAAGAAAACGCTTCCGCACTTCTGCCCGTACTCAATGAAGGAGACACTTTGAAATTGGTGGAACTTAAAACCAAGGACCATAAAACAACTCCACCACCATACTACAATGAAGCCAGCCTGATTAAAACATTGGAAAAACACGGCATCGGTAGGCCTTCCACCTATGCCCCTACCATCAAAACCATTTTGGACCGCAAATACATTGCGCGTCCGCCCAAAACCAACAAATTGGTAGCTACCGATTTAGGAATTACGGTTACTGACAGTTTGAAAGACTTCTTTAAAGAAATTATGGATCTTTCTTATACAGCCGGCGTGGAAGAAAAACTGGACCAAGTGGCTGAAGGTGGGCAAAAGTGGGTAGAATTGTTAGCTGAGTTTTATCAGAATTTCCAACGGGAATTAGATGAGGCAGACAAAGGCATGCAACGCCCCGCCGCCCAAGAAACGGACGAAAAATGCCCCATCTGCGGCAAAATGATGCTCAAAAAGCGCAGCCGCTTTGGGGAATACTTATCCTGCAGTGACAGCACTTGCAAAGGTAAAATTAACCTAACGAGTACCGGTGAGAAGGTACAACCGGAACAAACCGATGAAGTATGTGACAAGTGCGGCAAACCCATGGTAATCCGCACCGGACGGCGCGGCCGGTTTATGGCTTGCTCCGGCTACCCAGAATGTAAAAATACGTATTCTATTGATGCCGAAGGGCATAAAATTAAAAATACTCAACCCGAACAAACAGACCAAGTATGTGAAAAATGCGGCAAACCCATGGTAATCCGTATGGGACGCAACGGACGGTTTATGGCCTGTTCCGGCTATCCAAAATGCAAAAATGCAAAGCCTTTAGAGGGTGAAAAGCAAACCGCTAAAAAAGCTGAACCAATTGTAACGGATCGCAAATGCGAAAAATGCGGTAAACCCATGCTCTTGCGCAGTTCTGCGCGTGGAGAATTTTTGGGCTGTTCCGGTTACCCCAAATGCCGCACCATTGTAACCGTAACTCCTGAGGAAATTGAACAAATTAAGCAAGCCAACGCAAAAAAGAAATAGTAAAGTATGAACCAGTGGGCTGAAAACTTCTTAACCGAGCTGAAGAATAAAAACTTCTCATCGCAAACGTTGCGCACTTACCGTGCGGCATTAACGGAGTTCGTTTTATTCTGCCAAGCCCGCCATATAACCAATGAAAAAGCATTCATTCCAGCTAATTTGCGTACGTTTATTGCTAATTTGCAGCTCAAAAACCCCGCCCGTAACACCGTGTTACGCAAAATTGCCACCCTACGTAGTTTCACCGCCTATTTAATGCGGCAAGGGCATTTGGATAAAAACCCGTTTAAGTTACTACCATCACCTAAAAAAGAAAAATTATTACCTAAATTTTTATCCATTCCCGAAACAGACCGTTTGTTGGATACTACCGCCCAAAGCAAACATTTTGCACTGCGCGATAAAGCTCTGTTTGAGCTTATGTATTCCAGTGGGCTACGCCGCAGTGAAGTAACCGCTCTTAAAATACGGGATATTGACTTCTTTAACGGATTGGTAAAAGTATTTGGAAAAGGACGCAAAGAGCGCCTGGTTCCCGTCACACAGACGGCTTTGCAAGCACTTAAAGATTACCTCGCCACCCGCAAAAATCCTCAAGCCGAAGAGGCATTATTTTTAAATAAAAATGGAAAACCTTTAAGCGGCGACGGCCTAGCCTATATTTTTAAAAATACAGCCATTGCCTCACACCTTGCAAGACGGGTTACCCCTCATAGTTTACGTCATTCTTTTGCAACCCATTTGCTGGGAAACGGCTGTGATTTACGTAGTTTGCAGGAAATGCTTGGACACAAGAGTTTATCCACCACCCAGGTATATACGCATGTGTCCTTGGACCAATTAAAAAGTGTTTATAACCAAGCACATCCCAAAAGTAAGGAGTAAATATGATTGGAATCGGCGTAGATATTGGCGGCACTTTTGTTAAATTGTACGTAATGAATGACCACGGGGAAATTTTCCGCAGGGAAAAATTGGAAACCTGTTATGAGAACGGCACAAAAGGATTTATTGCACAAATAGGCAATTTCATCAACCAAATCAAAGAAGAATTTGCCGAACAACGTGTTTGCGTCGCTGTGGGAGCGCCCGGTGATGTAGATTGCGAAAACGGTATTCTACGTTACAACCCTAATCTAAAATTTACGGATGTAAAAGAATGGCATTTGGCTGATCAACTTGAAAAATATACCTCTATCCGCCCTTATGTTGTAAATGATGCCACCCTGGCAGCTTGGGGCGTGTATGAAAAGGATTTACAACGCAAGGGCACCAATGTACTCATCATCACGTTGGGTACGGGCGTTGGCGGCGGTTTAATTATTAACAAAGAACTTTACCAAGGATCACACGGGACAGCCGGTGAAATCGGCCATATGAAAATTGCAGACAGTCAAACCGGTCCGTTATGCGGATGTGGGGCCCGCGGATGTTTAGAGGCCTTTGTAGGAACCATTGGCATTAAGCGCCGTGCCTTGCAAAGCATGGTGGATCATCCCGATTCTATTTTAGCCCGCTTACTACAAAATACAACCGATTTTAAAGTAGAATTGGTGGCCAAAGCTGCCCAAGAAGGATGTCCACAAGCACTTAAAATCTGGCAGGATACCGGCTACTATTTGGGAATTGGTATTGCCAATTTAACTCTCATTTTAGATATTGATACGGTAATTTTAACAGGGGGGGTGTCCGGTGCTGCTGCTTATTTTATGCCTACGCTCAAACAAGTGCTCGACAACCAACCCTTTAAAACCCCTTTCAAAAAACTGACATTAGGTATCTCTAAAAACCCGGATATAGGGGGTGTGGGAGCAGCTATGTACGCTATTTACCGCGCCCAACAAGATGCACGAAAATGAAACAAGTAATTGCAATTTTAATTTTAGGTTTGGTTATACTCCCTTGCGCTTGGGCCAAGGAGCGGACCCTGCCTGTGCCGGATGAAGACGCCTTTATTTTTTTCACCGCCGACCAAGCTGAAGTTGAATCGCAAACTAAAAAAATAACACTCGACGGGAATGTACAAATTCGTCAAAAAACCCCTCAAGGTAATACACGCACCATTACAGGAGAAAAAATCACATTTGATCAGCTAAACACATACGTTCAGGCCCACGGTCCCGTAACTATTGAGGATGGGAAAGGGGACATTGTTACCGGTAATGACATTTCCTTGAACTATACCACCCAAGATTTCACTGCTACAAATATGACGACCGATTATCCGCCGTTACGGGTACTTTCCGCTAGAGAAATATCTTCCAAAAATGGGAAAAAAGTCCTGCGTAAAGCCACCGTCACTTGTTGTGATAAACCGGACCCTCACTATACCCTTTCCGTTGGTAGATTGTCTGTTTCCCCTAAACAACGCGTATTTGGTACAAACGCTATTTTACGGTTAAATAACATCCCCGTCCTATATCTGCCTTTATTTTGGCGTTCACTTAATTCTCAAAAACCTTGGACAACGTACGTAGAATTCACCCAAAGCAATAAAACCGGATTTGGCATTTTAACCACCACTACTTTCCCGGAAGTCTTCTCATTTAAGCCAAAACTGAATTTGGATTATTACACAAAATCCGGCCTTGGGATTGGCGCCGAACTGGCAGCTGCTACCTCTGAAAAATTACGCGGGACCGGTGAATTTTATTTTATTGACGATCAGGCTGATTATGAAGGGTTTTCACTCAACAACTCAAAACGCTGGGGGCTACAGGGCGGATATTGGTGGAAACTTTACGACTCTTCGGATCAATTTAATAACCGCGATGGCGCATTGTACCAATTTCAAACCCAATTTCGCATGGTGTCTGATCCGTATTTTTATGATTCCTTTTTCCGTAGCAATCCTTATGTGTTTATGCCGGATCAGGACACTAACTTCTCCGTATCGCGCCAAACACGCCGCTCTACTTTACGCGTTAGTTACCAGCAAAAGGATCTGTTTGTGTGGAGTAAACAAAAATACATGGCTCAGCAACGAACGATGCCTGAAGTAAATTTTTACATACTCCCTATCAATGATCCGGTATTGAAGGCCGCTCATCGTTTCGAACTCGGTTTTACAAACACTTCCACTCTGCAATACGATCAATACAAAATCCCGGAAGAGGGAGATTATCAGCGACAAATGCATGCCAAATGGACCGCGGAAAAATCCGTACGACTAAACCAATATTTCACTTTACTTCCCCGTGTTTTTTATGATCAAACAGTTACTTTTGCCGATAAAAAATATGACGATAAAGATGCTTGGGTGGGCCGCCTGGGAGCTGATTTAAACTTGCAAACACGTTCTGCCTTGGGGAGTAGCGATATTGGATACGAATTTACAAAGCGTCTTTCTACCGGCACACTTTCGTCGGATCATACTTCTTTAGACAAAGGCATTGAAAAGAACCATCTATATTTAAAACACTACTTCCGCCCCACCCTAGGTACTTATGTCCGTTTTGAGAGTGGGTTTAACCTCTCCGATACTACCATCAATTTGCGGACAGGGTATTTGGAAGAATTGCCGTGGAATCATATCAAAAATCGCATTGAACCGATTATTTTGGAGACAGGGTACACCTCTCCCTCTGGCCGTTTTCACGGCTTCATCCAAGACCAATACGACCTAAACAAAAAAAATATTAATTTTATCGCCCAAACTTACTTTAATATCAAACAACATTCTGTGGGATTAGGATTTAACAATTTTGCGGACTATACCTCCCCCGATTCTAAATATCAAACCGATGCAGATCGTTTTACATTTACTACCACATGGGGATACCACCCGCTAAATAGTAAATGGGCCGCCAATGTCGGATTTGATTTTTCTTTTTATAGAAGGCATTTTGATAGTTTTAACAAACTACTTCGCGTATCACGCGCTTTTCACGATGCGCGTATTGAAGCAACCGTACGCCACCGCAACGATAACCTTTCCTTTGCGATGCGCGTTAACATTTTGTGCGGCCAGGGCAACCGCCCTCAAACCGTACAGGAAAATCAGTCAACTTATTGGTATCCTTGGATGGATGATACCCATATACGTAACTAGAGGAAACTTATGGTAAACCCACTTATTTATCACAAACAAGGTTGGATTGAAGTAATCTGCGGATGTATGTTTTCCGGCAAAACCGAAGAACTAATCCGCCGTGTACGCACGGCCCTAATTGCCAAGCAAAAGGTACAATTGTTTAACTCTACCATTGATGACCGTTATGGTATCAATAGCATCACCAGCCACAATCAGAATAAAGTAGCTGCCACATGTGTGCGTCATTCTAGCGAAATATTACCGTTGGTCGAAAAAGACACCCACGTGATTGCCATTGACGAAGTAAACTTTTTTGATAAGGGGATTGTAGATGTGTGTGATAAACTGGCCCGCCAAGGCAAACGCGTAATCGTTGCCGGGTTGGATACAGATTATCGCGCCGAGCCGTTCGAGGTAACAGCGGCCTTATTGGCCAAGGCGGAATTTGTTACTAAAAATTTAGCCGTATGTACCAAATGCGGGAATCCCGCCAGCTTTACGCAGCGCACCAGCAAAGATACCAAGCGTATTGTAGTAGGAACAACAGATTCCTATCAAGCACGTTGCCGACGCTGTTTCCGTAAGCCTCGCACCAAAGCTAGTAAATAAAGTACAATACAATAATTACAGGAGGATTTATGCCTTATAGTGGTTTTTTTAGACGTGCCGTTGCCTTTATGTTGGATATGTTAATTATATCTCTGCCGCCTTTTCTTTTCTTTGGTCCCATCGTAGCATTTGAGACTGTAAGTATGGGTGGAACTCCTGCCAACGCATCTCCTATACAAGCTGGGCTTTTTGGGGCCACCGTGTTAAGTTGGCAACTTATTACCATGTTGGTAGCTTGGTTGTATTTTGCCATTCTGGAAAGCGGCGCCAAACAATCCACCTGGGGCAAACGAATCCTGGGCATTAAGGTGGTAGGAGCGGACGGTGGGCGCATTAGCTTTGGCCGTGCAACCGCGCGTTTCTTTTGCAAAACATTGTCCTACTTGTTTTTCTACATTGGCTTTATCATAGCCGCTTTCACCAACCGAAAACGTGCTCTGCATGATATGATTGTAGAAACTTATGTAGTTAAAAAAGATTTCCAACAAGGGCAGGAACTCCCGGAAACCAAAACCCGTTGGTTCTGGATGATTTTGGCTTGCGCTTTGTGGATTTTATTTTCGTTAGCCAGCGGCTGGGTCACTTCCCGCCTTACGCTAACGCCTACGCAAACAGCCGCCAATCAAGCAGCGGCTCGTTTAGCTCAACTTGCCCACAATGACACCGGTTTGCGCGCTCCGTTGCGTGAAACGGGCGCCACCTATTTTTATAACGATGACGGATACCGCGCCGTTGTAGTGGACCCAGTTACTAATAACAAATTTACGTTGTTTTTACAAAACGGAGCGACTCGCGCTTGCTGCCAAGCATTCCCTTTTGGGGATTGTGCCGATACTGGATTGGAAAGCTGCTAACGTTTATTTGAAATATTCACACAGGAGATATTATGAACAAAATTTATCCGTACGCTGGCTTCTGGAGAAGAGCCCTTGCCTTTATGATTGACGGATTTATATTAGCTATACCTTATACGCTTATCAGCTGCTTATTACTGGCGCCCCGGATTGTGGAGCTAACACGCTTAGTATCCACTAACGGAGAACCAACTTTGAATATGATGTTGGGATGGATGGCTAGCATGATAATCCTGTGGATTGTCAACTTATTGCTATTATGGCTGTATTTTGCCTGTATGGAAAGCAGTAAACATCAAGCAACTTTCGGCAAAATGGCTCTTGGCATTAAAGTAGTCGGCGCTCATGGGGAGCGCATTAGCTTTGCCCGGGCTACCGGGCGTAGCTTTGCCAAATTTATCTCTCACATGCTCCTATATTTTGGGGATTATATGGCTGGTTTTACCGAAAAACGCCAAGCACTGCACGATATTATTGCCACCACCTACGTGGTAGATAAAACGTATCAACAAGAGCAGATGCCTACTCTTCCTTTTAGTAAAGGTGGGTGTACTGCCAGTATTATTGTAACAGTCTCCCCGTTTGTTATGTACATGGGATTGATCATTTTAATGTTTGCGCTTGGAATTTCTTCCGGCTTACAGGAAGAGCAAGCCAATACTGACATACATCAGCCAACTGCCATCACACAACAAGCGCGTCCTTAAATACAGCTTTAACAAATATCCCCGGCTACAAGCCGGGGATATTTGTTCAAAGTGTTCAACCTATAAACTCCAATGTGGGGTGAAAGAATCGCCCTTAATATTGGCTAACAAATGGGGGGCACTCCCGTCCATATCCATCATATAGAGTTGACGGCTTCCGTTACGCGTAGTAGTAAACGCAATAAAGCGTCCGTCCGGGGACCACGTTGGGTCTTCATTGGAACCCGCATCACTGGTCAGGCGTTTAATCTGCGTACCCGTTAAATCCACCAAGAAGATATCCATAGGATGGTAAGCACTTTCCCGGCCGGAAAATACAATCCATTCCCCGGTAGGAGACCATTGCGGCGTATCGGACCAGTTAAACTTCTTCGTCAACGGCTTGGTTTCACCCGTGGCCAACTCCATCACGTAAATTTGCGGATTTCCAGCCCGGTTGGATACAAACGTAATGTATTTCCCGTCCGGCGAATAGGACGGCGATCCATCTACCGCCGTTTTTTTGTTAGTAATTTGTACTTTTTGTTGGGTTTCTAAGTTATAAATATAGATGCTGGGATTGCTTCCCCCGGAACTTGTGAACACTAGGGCTTTCCCATCCGGAGAAACTCCCCCAATCAAGCTAAGCCCTTTTTTAATGATAATAGGGGAAATTTTCCCCACACGCAAATCAATGGCAAAAATGTCCGGATTGCGGTATTTGTAAGAAGTATAAAAGATGCGGCCGTCTTTACTCCAGCGCGGCAAGAGTGAAATAGAATTGTCTTTGGTCAATTTCTGCAAATTTTGGCCGTCGTAGTCTACCACATAGATTTCTTTGTGTTTAGTGGCATTATTGGCAAAAGCAATCTTGGTATCGGCAATACCTCTTTTGCCTAATAAAGTGGATACAATTTGATCAGACGCAATATGCGCCAAACGGCGCAAGCTGGCCTGGGTCCCTTTAAACGCCTTGGCAAAAATTCTGCGTCGGTCAGCCATATCATACACATATACACTGATCGTATAATACGGTTCCGCGTACGAAACAACCCCCGCTAACACGTATGTGGGACGATTGGCCACTTTACTCCATGCTTTTAGTGATTCCTGGGCTTTATTTACATCAAATGCCGGGCCCTCCTCCGTCACGTCAAAATAACGGGCAAATAGCAAATCGGCACGCATTACATCCTGCAACTGAGTTGCGGCCGCTTGACTTTGCTCATCCCCCGCGGAAAAAGCAGACATACCAATTGTTGGTAATTTTTGCTTGCCGGAAGAAGTAATCCCAATATACACGTCCGTTTTGGGAGCGGCGGCACAAAATACTGCGCTAAATAAACAGATTGCGGCTATAAAAAAAGTATAAAAATGCTTGTTCATACACAAACCCAATTATTTGGAAAGCTTGGCAAGTTCTGCCTTGGCTTGGGTAGCTTCCGAAGATTTTGGAAAATCCGCTACTATAGAGGATAAATAGCGTTTGGCTTCATCCGTTTTGCCTAAGGGAACAATGCTCAGCGCGTATTTTAAGCGCGCGGCAGGGGTTAATTGACTATTTGGATACTTCTGTAGGATGGTAGCGTAAGCTACGGCCCCTTTTTTGGTTTGACCGGCCGCAATATATGCATCCCCCATATACATATAGGCCTGTTCGGCGTTTTCACTTTGCGGATATTTGGCAATGTAGAGTTTAAACCCTGTGGCAGCCGCTTCGTAAGCGCCTTTATCAAAGTGGCTTTTTGCACTGGCGAACAAATCCGAAGGAAGCATTGCGTTGGCTACTTGGACAGGTGCCGATTGCCCTTCCCCTTCCGAAGAAGCTGCAGTGGCACGCCCATTTTGAAGAGCCGCCGTAATATCATCCAATTTAGCGGATAAATTTGAAATTTGACTATCGGATTGGGCCAAATTTTCATTTGATGCAGCCAAATGCTGGTTTAGTTCATCCATCTTGCTGGCCAGCTCGGCCTGGTTAGCTTGCATTTGGGTAATAGCGGCGTTGAGTTCTTTAAGTTGGCCTTGCAAGGAGCTCATATCCTGCTGACTGGCCAAAAAGCAGCCACTAAGCAAAGAGCCCGCACCCCCTATTAAAATAAGTGTAAAAATATTCTTCATAGACGGTCGGGCTCCTTATGATTAGACTAATAGATTAGTTAGCTTGTAAAAGCGTATCAGCTCTGCGGTTTTGGGCCCAGCAGGATTGGGTAGCTTCATAGCAAACCGGTTTTTCTTCGCCATAAGAAACAGTGGCTACTTTGTTGGCCGGAATACCCAAGCGTACATAATAAGCTTTTACTTCTTCGGCACGTTTTTGGCCTAAAGCGATGTTATAAGCAGTGGTACCGCGGTCATCGCAGTTCCCTTCTACTACAACTTGATAGTTGGAAACGTTAGCAGCGGCAGCTTTAATGGCTTGTGCATTCGCTTCCACGATTTTGCGGTTGTCAGCAGACAAGGTGGCTTTGTCCAGTTCGAAGTGTACCACACCCAACGCTACTTCTTGGGCAGGAATTTCTACATCTTCTTCAGCCACTTGTACTTCAGAAACGGCTACGACTGTACCATCATTGGCGGCATCATCTTTGACGTTTTTGTGGCAGGCGGTTAAACCAGCGGCCACAGCTAATACGAATACTACTTTGAGTAAGTTTTTCATTTATTTCTCCGTTATAGATGTTGTATAACTTCTACATATAAATAATAGCAACTTTGAGCAACCGGGTCAATAATTTATAAACGCCTAAGCATTATCCTAATAACTTCCCCAGTAACTGGCTGATGATTTTGGGGTTGGCTTTACCTTTACTTAATTTCATCACGCCCCCCACCAACGCACCGATAGCGGCTTTGTTACCTTTTTGATAATCAGCCACTGCTTTGGGATTAGCCGCAATAGCAGCTTTGGCCCATTCTTCCAATTGGCCTTCGTCACTTACTTGCACCATTCCGCGTTTCTCCACAATTTCCGCCGGATTTCCACCGTTTTTGTAGATTTCTTCAAATACTTCGCGCGCTTGTTTACGGTTGATTTTTCCACTTTCGGCAAGTTCCAAAAGTTCTGCCAACTTGGCTGCAGGAATGGGTGAATTTTCTATTTCCTTCTTTTCGGCGTGTAAGAGCCCTAAGAGGTCGGTTTGAATCCAATTGGATGCTGTTTTGAGAGATACTTTCCCACTCTCGGTAACTTCTTCAAAATAATTCGAAATCTCACGCGAAGAAGTCAATACGCCCGCATCATATGCGGACAACCCCGCTTTTTCAAAACGAGCTTCTTTGCTTGCCGGCAGTTCCGGCATCGAAGCTGCCACTTTTTTTAGCCAGTCCTCGTGCAATATAACGGGCGGTAAATCCGGCTCCGGAAAGTAGCGATAATCCAGCGCATCCTCTTTGGAGCGCATGGGTTTGGTAACCAGTTCCACTTTATCCCATTGACGGGTTTCCTGTTTTACCTTGCCGCCGTTATTCAAAATTTCCGTCTGGCGGTTAATTTCGTAAATAAGGGCTTCACGCACTCCCTTAAACGAATTTAAATTCTTAATTTCGGCACGCGTACCAAATTCTTCCTGCCCTTTAGGACGCAAAGAGATGTTTACGTCCACACGCAGTTCGCCTTTTTCCATATCACAGTTCGAGGCCCCCACCCAACGCATCAGGCGTTTAATTTCCGTCAAATACGCATAGGCCTCATCCGGGGAGCGCATATCCGGCATAGAAACAATTTCTAACAGGGGGCTACCTGCACGGTTGTAATCCACTAAAGAATACTGCGCCTCGTGCGAAGATTTGGCAGCATCTTCTTCCAAGTGGGCATGATGAATTCCAATGCGTTTCTTCTGTAAATTATCTTTGGGGCCGTAGGTAATTTCAATATACCCAGCTCCGTTAATGGGCTCATCATATTGTGTAATCTGATACCCTTTTGGCAAATCCGGATAAAAATAATGTTTACGAGAGAAAGAAGAGCGTGAATTTACGCGGCAATTCATGGCCAACCCGGCCCGCACAGCCAGTTCCAACGCACCTTCCGTTAACACGGGCAATACCCCTGGATGCCCCGCGCACACCGGGCAAATGGCAGTGTTAGGCAAGGTTTCTTCTCCTACACCATTGGGGCAAGTACAAAATAGTTTTGTCTTGCTGGCAAGTTGCACATGGATCTCAAGTCCAATAACAGGTTCAAATTCAGTCATAAAATCTCCTAAAATAATATAATACTAAATATGAAAACCCTTTTTAAGCCCACCTCCTACAAAAAAGGCGCCGTTTTAGCAATCAGTGCCACCTTTGTTTGGAAGGTCATTTCCTTTGCAAATGCTTTATTATTGGCCCTTTACTTTGGAGCGAGCCAACAAACCGATATTTATTTTTACCTCATCATACTTACTGGGGTAGGCATTGCTTTTTTACAACGGCTCAATCAAACTGTACTAATTCCCGAAGCTATGTTCTTAACCCAAAATAACCCCTCGGACGGGCAAAAATTTGCCACCATGTGGCTATATATTTATGGAGTACTGGCCTTAACAGTGGGAATGATCGGGTTCTGTTGGCCGGAGCAAATTTGGGCCTTGATATCCCGTTTTCACGGCACGTTATTAACGCATGATAAAACATTACTTCGTTGGGCCTTATGGGTTTTTGCACTACAAATTATTACGTACTACCTGATGGCTGTAGCGGAAATGTACAAGTTCTTTAAAACTGCCTGGCTGGGGGTTTTGAATGCGTGCTGCCCCTTTTTGGCTTTGCTTTTATTAGGCCGACGTGTAGGTATCATCAGCATGCTCTATGGTTTCTTTGTTGCTAATGTACTGCAAATTATTGTTCTAGTTATCTTGCTAAAAACGCAAATGCGGTGGAATTTCCGTCCGGCATGGTTTGCCTTAAGAACCCATACCCGTCAAAATATGTTGACTGGGCAATCTCTAGCTCTGCTGGATATGCTTAACAGTTGGCTACCCGTTTATTTGATCAGTGGCATGGGCGTTGGGATTGTCAGTGCCCTGAACTATTGTAAACAACTGACTGATTCCACTACGGAAGTTTTTACAGCACGTGCCGCCAATGTGGCAAAGATCGAAATGACCGAGCAAATTGCTCAGCAAGAACTTGCACAAGCCAATACCACTTTCCAGCATTCCAACTATATTCTGCTCTTGATACTGGCCCCTTTAGTTGTATTTTCATGTTATTTTGCACCCCAAATTGTGGACTTATTCTTTAAACGAGGCCAATTTACTGCGCAAGCCGCCCAACATACTATTACGTTTTTACGTCCCACCTTGTTTACACTCTTACTAATGGTTCCGGGATATTTACAAAACAGCTCTTTGGCAGCCGGACAGAAAATCAAGGAATGGTTCCCCTATGCGCTTACAAGTGGGATCTTACTAACGGGTATGATGGGCGGATTGATTCCGCTTAAAGGAGCGTTTATCTATCCTTATTTAATTGGAATTGGACTTGTAATGGGATTTGTGTTAAATGCGTTTTTGTTCAGGAAACATCTTAGTTTTATCCAGTATTTTGAGCCGTTTAAAGTAGCATTGCGCTTCACGGTGCTTGCCGCCGTTGCATTAGTTCCTGCGGCCATTCTGGCGCACCAATTACACCCAAGTTACTGGATTCAAATTTTTGTGTGTGGACCCGTATTTGTGGCAATTTACGTTGAAATCTTGCATCTTACAAAAGACCTAGAACAACTACGAAAGTTCTTTCGAAACTGCTTCTAATACTTGCTCTACACTGTGCGCTTGCATATTGACACAAGAAGGATACCCCAGCAGACACTTTGTATGCCAAGAAGGGCCTTCCAGCCACATACAATATCCGCACTGATCAGCGGTCAGGTTAGTATTTTTATCCAATGCAAACAGCCGGGGGGCTGTGTTGGCAAACAGTACGACGGCTTTAGTATTTAACCAACGGGTCAATTGCACCAATCCGCTTTCCCCGTCAATATGAAGGCGTGAACTTTGCAAAATAGCCGGCAGTTGTACAAGCTGGGTCCGCCCCACCAAACACACATCCACATGGATAAACCGAGGGCTGTTTTTTCCCCCCACTTGTACAATTTGAATATGCGGATACTTTTGCTTAAACTGAATTAAAAATTCTTCCCACTTTTCCGTTGGCCAACATTTAAGCGGTGTTTGGGCACCTATGTTAAAGGCCGCATTAATTCCGCTATGTACCGTTATATAAGGCGTTTTGAGGCCATATTCACGAATATCTTTTTGTAGAATTTCTTGGGGTAAAAGTCCCGTTTCGCTCACATCAAAATCTAACGCACTCAAATAACGTTGGGCTTCCAACCATTTTGCTCCCTGATGATACAAAAAACGCCCTAAAGCGTCATCCAATAAGTAATTATCCTTCAAGAAGAAAGAAAGTTCTTGTTGACGCTTGCGCGCCGTTTCTAAAATAGGCATAAATTGTGGGGCTAATTGAGCAATACGTGTCGCATCAGCATATACTGTTTTCCAGGAGATGCACAACTCGCACGCTATATCGTAAGCACGTCGATATGGCACTTGCCCGGCAGGAAGAATTACATTAAGCTCATCGGGCACTACAAAAAGCTGCGCCGCCTGTGGAGAATCGGTGTAATAATAAAAAACAGCTTGCGGCAAGCAGGCACGCAATGCGCGCACCCCCACCCAATGGGAGGCACAATCCCCCAAACCGCCACGCAGATGTAGTAAAACGTGCAATTTGTCTTTGGATAAATGGGGACGGTGCAGAAAGCCAGCCCACCGCTGTTGTACGCCGTAATAAATTCGGTTACGCATCCTTCTGTACGCATATGCCAAGCGCACAACACGGCTCCCGCGGCCATACATTTGCACGTAGGATTCTATTTCCCGCAACTTAAGACGTGTTTGATTACTGTTCCAATCAATCATACCCGTATTTTTTCAGTAAACGCTTCAAATGAAAATTTTTCTTTCTGCTTACTGGCTTCCACGGCTAATTCCACCCGTTTTCCCCAATTCACCATCAATTCGTCTAACGCAAGTGTCAAGGGCTCCTGTTTCCCTGCAGGCACTATCAGGCCATTCACACCGTGGTTTACATGGGTGGCTGCAGCATCTGTGGTAATTACGGGCAATTTACTGGCCATAGCATCCATTACTTCCTCTTTGCCCGTACCTGTACGTGTAGAATTTACATAAATATCCGCGCTGCGTAGCAGTGCATAAAAATCCTGGTCCGCGTCTACTAACTCGGTGCTATGTTGCATTTGGTGCTGATTAATAAATTTTTGTAGGGTGGATTTGCCACGGCCATACCCCGCCAACGTCAAATGCCAAGTAGGATGCAAAACAGACAATTTTGCCCAAGATTTCAAGAGGACATCAAATCCCCCATCCTTGCCAAAAGGGCCTGAGGCAACAATGTTATTTTCCTTTTTAAAACAATGGGGCTTATATTGCGCTTGGTGCTCCACCCAAATGGCCGGGTTTTCCATCCGTACCGCATTTGGCGAATAAATACGCTCATCTAACGGTTTGTCACCGGTTCCAATTACAATTACTTGGGTGGCTTTGGCTAACAATGCTTTTTTTATTTTGGCGGATTCTCCGTCTTTCAATCCTTCCGGCTCAATATAGACACAGGGAATTCCCGCGCCAACAGCTGCTTTACATCCTGGCAAATAAGCTATACAAATAACGCGTTCAATCCCTTGCTTGGAAAGTGCCCGGCTCAAGGCATCCGTCGATATTTTTTCCGGAAGTGTTTCCACCGGCAGTTGCAAATAAGTAGGCATTTTTCCAACGCCCGCTAATAAGATATTATCTCCTCGCAACGCGAGGGTAGTTCCTAAAGCTGCGCCTAAACGCAAGCCCGAAAAATCAGCATGTTCCCCTACAAATAAAATAGTCTTCATAAAGCCCCTTGTTCTATTGTACATAATATTAACGAACCGGCATAAAAAAACCGCCCTTTCGGGCGGAAACAATAGAAAACTTGCGGGGGTTGGATTTGAACCAACGATCTCAAGGTTATGGGCCTTGCGAGATACCGGGCTTCTCTACCCCGCAATGTTATTATAGCAAAATGCGGGGGAACTTAGCAACTCGCTGAACTATTGCTTATACATGGGATAATAGTAAATTCCCATGTATACCGGATTATCTGTAAATCCTTTTACATTACGCCGCATAGCCCACAACCCCGT
Organism: Elusimicrobiaceae bacterium; assembly: GCA_045116875.1. GTDB lineage: Bacteria > Elusimicrobiota > Elusimicrobia > Elusimicrobiales > Elusimicrobiaceae > Avelusimicrobium. The sequence goes on from JBGUMP010000068.1 coordinate 44,640, forward strand.
TGGATGGACCGTGTAAATTTGCATGGCGTCTTCATACATTTGATTATGCAGCTGTTTATAAATGGCATTGCGCTTTTCTAAATTTGTTTCCGCCACTGCTTTTTCTATCAGGGCGTCATTCTTTGGATTTTCATATCCTTGTGACAGCGCATAACGCCCATGACTATGCAAAAACGGAAAATAAAAATTATGTGCATCCGCATAATCGGCCACCCAGCCCCGAGCCCACATTGGCATTTGCCGCTTGGCAGTTTTTTCTAGGAAGGCCGGCCAGGTAACCCCCCGCAAATCAATTTGAAATTTAGGATTTAATTTTTCTACATTGCGCTTTAAAATTTCCGTAGCAATTTGACGCATTTCCCCACCAGTATTATACGTGATAGTAAACTTAAATCCTTTTTCCCATACTTGGCCGTTCCACGCTTTTTTAAAATGTTCTTCGGCCTTTTTTAAATCAAATTCATACCGCTTAAACGAAGCATCCTGCGGCACAAGCCCTTGCGGAGCCGGGCCAATGGCACGCTGACCGCGGCCTTCCATGGATTCATTTAAAAACGCTTCATAATCAAAAGCATATAAGAAACCGAGGCGCAAGTCTTTATCGTCAAAAAAGTTGGCGGGAATCCCCTGTCCATCCAACTGGCCGGATCCCACATCCGGGTTGGCTTGCATATTGATGTTACGTGTAAAGAAAATGGACGGATCCGTGCGCAAACGCGGCAGATTGTCATAGACAGACACCTCCGGATTTCCTTTCAATTGATTAATAAATTTGGGAGAAATTTCCGCCACGTCTGCATCACCTGTTTCCAACATTAAACGCACCGTGGACGGTTCTTCCACCGTGCGCATAAAAATTGTTTTTAGTGCCGGGGCTCCGTCAAAATATTGCTCATTGGCACGCAACACTATGCTTTTATTGGCAATGTCCCACCGCTCAATTTGGAAGGGACCGGTACCATTGGATTCTTTAAAAAAGGGAGAAGAATCTTTCGAGAAATTATTAAACTGTTTCCAAGTTGCTGCCGTGCCGTCCCACGCTCCACGGCTTACAGCCCACGGCTTACTAACAATATAACTCCAACGCGCCAAAATAGACAGAAAGGGCGCAAACGGACGCTTAAGGGTGATGACCAAATTGTCCCCTTCCAAACGCACGGCACGCGCTGCCTCTTCAAAATCCACCACAATTTCACCCTTGCTATCACGAGTAGAAGAAATCCCTAAAATCGGCTCCAATAGTAATGTGGATGGGCCGCCGGATACATCCGACAATAAAAACCGTAGTACAGAATAACGCACGTCCTCAGGCGTGAGCTCTGTTCCGTCGTGAAATTTGACCCCTTTGCGGATGGGAAATGTATAGGTCAGCCCATCAGCTGAAATGAGGCCGTTTTCGCGGCTGGGAACTTGCGTGGAAATAGATGGGGCTAATTCTGTAAGCGAACTCCCCTTAAATTTAAGTAGGGTATCATACACATTGATAAGCATGCCATGCGTGATACCATCATAAGAATAGACAGGGTCTAATGATTCCATTTCTCCGCGATGCACCACCACAAGGGCATCCTTTAATTCCGGCTTTGCACATGAAACCGTTAATATGAACATACAAAAAAACAAAAAAACTTTTTTCATCTTTTCCTCACTACATACGCTGCGCCCTGTTTATTATTAAGCCAAACATGGGCAAATTGTTTGGCTTCATACGCGCGCAAGACGCTATCTTTGTTTGGGGCGGCCGGATCTGCCACTAAAACATGGCTTTTGTCATACCCACGAACCAATACCAGATGGCCGGGCGTTTTTTCAAGTGGGGCACCCGCCAGCTCATCCTTTTGAAAGGAAATGCTGGCAATTACTAAACTGTCCGGCGTAACAAATTCAGCCAATTCTTCCAAGGAAGCAAACCGACGAAAAAACGATACCGCTCCACATTGTGCCGAAGCTGCTATATTAAATAGCCAATTCCCATAAATATCCGTGGTTTCATCATACACCAGCGGTAGAAACTGTTGTAGCGTAATGTCACATCCTACTGTCTGCAGGGCCATACACAAGCAGGTGGGGCTACAAATACGGCGCTTGTGAACCGTTTTCTGTTCCATTTGGCTAATAGGCAAAACTTTCTGTTCGTTAGGCACAGCAGGCAAATGGGCGGCTGTTTTTTCATCATAAGAAAAAGGAGATCGCACTATACTGGCCGCCAGTAACAGCAGTTCCGCATCCCCATAAAATTTAAGACGGTACCGATAGGCTTGTGCCGCAACATTCAAGATCAGTTCGTCCGTTTCAACATGTCCAAAATCATCTTTCTGAGACGGAAAACTGGTTTTAAATTTGCCTGACAACAACCCCAATTTATAAAATTCGCTCCACTTTTCCCCTACGCATACCTGTACTTCCAACAGCAGACATCCGTCCGTAGCGGTGTGGAAATTGGCCGACAACACCAGTTTATTAAACGGAAAAGGAGTGCGGATAATTGAAGACGTAACCGTTTTGATCCCCCCCGCAAACGACTCTTCGGCCGTTTCGGAAGGAGAGTGGAATTGATTAAATACGCTAGCGCGCGTAAGATGCGTAGGCATAATTAAAATCGGGGCACCCGGACTTGAACCGGGAGCCTCCCGCTCCCAAAGCGGGCGCTCTACCACTTGAGCCATGCCCCGTTAGGTATATTGTAGCAAATAATAAAAATAATATTGCGGCAAAATACATTCCACATAACCCACGTCTTATATGATACAATGAGCGTATCTTAGACAAATTGTACAAAGAACGATTGGTATTAAAGCGAGGCCTCGTTGATACAATTTGTTAAACTAAAAAATCATCTTAATAACATTGCCTTTAGGAGAAAAAATGAAAAAAGTAATTGGTTTATCCGGTGTATTGGCCATTTTATTTTCTCAAGCAGGATGCGTAGGAAACAACACCCCCAAGCAAGAAGACTCCTTGCCTTTCCCCTACGCTACCCAAGAAATCAAGCAACAATTAGCCGAACAATTACTAGGGGAAAAAGAACCTATTTCTGCCGATTATTTTGAAAAAATAAATTATACCCCCCTTATGGAGCAAATGATGCATGCAGGCCCCTCCGTTTTTGGTGAAAAAGAAGAGCAGCAAGTGTTTTGGTACTATTTAATGCGTTTGCGCATGCTTACCCTGTACTACACCTATCCGCGTGCAATAGATGATTGGGGTATTTTAGTAGAACAACTTAACGCCTTGGGTGAACCCGCACGCACTTTTATAGAGCAACATCCGCAAGAAGGGCAGGCATTATTTGCTTCCGTCATCGCGTATGAAGAAAAATATCCCTACAATCCACAAAAAGGAATTGACGAACAACGCGCCAAGCTCAAAGGCATGCTAGAGGCGGCATCGGCCCAAACGTCCCCAGAAAAAAAGGAAGAAGAAAAACCGCAACAAGCCACAACCCCAGGGATGTTTTCATGGTCTAATGAATCTACCGGAGAAAAAATTACGCTTGCCTACGAAGAACTTGAAAATTTAACCCGCCAAGAGTTCAAAGACAAATTCAACGATACCTTCGGTGACTTAACTGACTTAAGTGACGAAAAATTCAAACAGGTCAAACAATTCTTAATAGAAAGTGACAAATTATTCTCACAAGACCTAGGGCCCGGGGATTTTATTGAAAAAGCGCGAGATATCGACGAACGTTACAAAGACTTAAAAGGCATTGTAAAGATGAACCTCGACATAAAACTTTCCCTGGAGGCGACCCGCCAATTTACCGACGAGGATCGCAACCAATTACAATACGAACTGGATTCTTTAGAAAACGTACCGGAACAATTCCCCGCCGTTCGCCAGCAAATTTTGCAGGCCTTCAAAAATGATTTAGAACAAATGCAAAGCGGCCTTAGTCCGGAGGAATATGCTGCCAAAAAGAAAGCCGAACGGGGCATTACCGAGTATGCCATTTATTTGCAAGCCCCCCAATTATTCCCGGCCGAGCCTATCTTTGCCGAGTTTGTTTTAGACCCCCAGAATGACGAAGCACGCTATAGTTTTCGCAAACTTTTCTTTAGTAATAGTGGGGTTGGTGGTACACGTATTGAGGATGAAAAACCCTTGCCGTATAAGGTGGACATGATGTGGTATTCTATTACGGAAAACAAAATTTACTCGTTGCAGGCGGACCTTCCTTACGGCGCTATTAAAGAAAAATTCTTCCCACAAAAAGAAGATTCTTCCTTGGGATTATTAATGATGGTGGCGCCCCATGGCCAAGCCAGACTATATGTGTATGATACAATCACGCAAGAAAAACAATTACTGGCATCTTTCCAAGCCCAAGAGAAGCAGCTGTCTCTTGATCAATTCCGTCAAGCAGGCCCCTTGTATGAAAATGCCGATAATTTAGCTGCCAATTGGACCGATTATCAGCAGAAGGCATTATCACAATTCCCTCAAGCAAAGAAATTTTTGGCCGAAGAAGGACTCCCCAATAAAGAATTTGATTTCTGGAGCGATAGAGACATAGAAGAAGCAGGCCAAGCACCGTTAGCTCGTGCCGTCAGGGCCAACAAAGATGCGTTGGTAACCAAATTATTAGCGCAGAACGTGGACGTAAACGCAATTGATCCTCATACCGGGGAAACCGCTTTATCGGCGGCATGCTCCATGGGTCATACAACGTATGTAGAACAATTAATTCAGGCTAAAGCGAACGTAAATCTGCCGGAAGGGCAATCCGGTCGCACTCCCTTGATGGAGGCCGTAATGAGTGGAAATACAGAAATTGTAAAAATGCTCTTAGATGCGGGGGCAGATGTCAACGCACCGGAGGTACTCTACGGACAGGAAACCGGCCACAATGCGCTCAAATATGCCCAGGAAAATCATCATGACGACATAGTAAAATTATTACTGGAAAAAGGAGCCAAAGAACCGGCTGCAACCCCCACTACAAATGTTACAGCTGCTGTTTCACTGGACCAAGCCCTAATGATGGGGGACATTGCTCAGGTAAAAACGCTCTTGGCGCAAGGGGAAGATCCTAATACGCAAATACCCGGCGTAGGCCCTGCGTTGTTGTTTGCTTGTACCGGCGGGAATGTAGAGGTCGCCCGCGCCTTGATAGAAGCCAAGGCCGATGTAAATGCCGCAAGCAACACTTCCGGTTTTACTCCGTTAATGATGGCCGCCCAAACCGGCAACAAGCAATTGGTAGAAATGCTCATCAAAGCCGGTGCCGATGTAAATATCCCTCATCAACTTAACGGACAAGCTAGCGGCCTTAACGCGCTTAAAATGGCCCAAAACGGTGGATTTACCGATATTGTAGCGCTCTTAAAAGCTGCCGGAGCTAAGGAATAAGTTTACTGATAAATATGTCTCATCTTGCAACAATTGACGTTTCCCAAATCAAACAGGCTACTTGCCGGTTTCTGGCACATGCCGCTTATTCGCCGCGTTTTGTGCGTAACTGGGCCAAGGCCTGCGCGCCAAAATCTGCTGATTATTTCAGCAAAAATCAGTCAAAAATTGTAAAAATTCTTCACCATTTAGCGGACGCTGACTCGCAAAAAATATTTGCGGACGTAATCTCTTGCCGCATTCACAAAACCGCCCCCAAATGGTGCTGCAAAGGGCCCCAATATTTCCCGCGAGATATTTTCAAATTAGGCCCACAAGAAGTATTCGTAGATTGCGGAGCTTATACAGGGGATACCATCCTCAACTTTTTGGCTGCTTGCAACCACCGCTACAAGCAAATTGTGGCCTTTGAACCTGAACCTACACTCTTTAATAAACTAAAACAAAATGATTTTTTTGCTTGCACCTATATCAATGGCGGTGTATGGAAGAAAAACAGTCAGCTTCCTTTTTTAGCATTGGGTTCTGCAGGATCCCGGTTGGAAGTAGCAGACACCTCCGGGGATTGCCCCTCCTCACAATTGATCAACGTGCCTGTGTACAAGATAGACGATGAGCCCGTTTGCGCCCAAGTGACCTTTTTGAAAATGGATGTTGAAGGGGCTGAATTGAGCGCACTCAAAGGGGCTGAACAAACAATCCGCCGAAACAAACCCAAATTAGCCGTTTGTATTTATCACTCGGATAGAGATATGCTGGATATCCCCTTGTGGATATTGTCCTTAAACCTGGGCTATAAACTGTATGTAAGGCACTATTCCAATGATTTATGGGAAACGGTACTATACGCAGTATAAGATATCCGCACACAGGCAAAGCAGTTTGCTTGCTTCACCCAAAAATTAGGGCCCCACGAAGGGGCCCTAAATCTTTCCGGGACTAGGATTCGAACCTAGAATTAATGCTCCAGAGGCACCCGTGTTACCATTACACCATCCCGGAATTACATATATATTGTAGCACATTTGGAGCCAAAGGGGAATTTTACTCTATACTTGGCAATTTGTTATAATAGATGTATTAGCGCCTATAGCTCAATTGGTTAGAGCAACCGACTCATAATCGGTGGGTTCCAGGTTCAAGTCCTGGTGGGCGCAGTAAAATTTGGGTTATCCCTTGCGGATAGCCCAAATTTTTATGCCCACAGCGCATAAACTGCTTTATGCTCGTCAGGACTTAAACTAACTGCCCTTTTATAGTGACTATTTGCATACTTTTGGGCATACATAAACTGAAATTACTAAAGGACAATCAAACTTTATGCATACTCATCTTTTCTATCTGAACCTTGCGGTATACCATGCCTACGTAATTCGTTGAGTAAACTCTCCCGATCCTGCTCAGAAAGAGAGTAAAAAAAACGTACAATTTTAATGGATTTTTCAGGATTATCTTTTATTCGAAGAATTAATACTTTTTCTAAAGTCCACCCTCTGTATCTCTTTACATATTCTTCGTTTAGATAAAATTCAGAAATTTTGTCCCAAGGCAATACATTTTTTCTGTAAAACACAAACAAACGGGAATACCATTCCAATTTGTCCGGGCACATACGAAATACCGCTTGAAAAAAGGAATCCCAAACTAAAAATCCACCACCTATTAACATTACAATGGCTATAATCCAAAGAGATCCATCTTTACCATCACACAACGAGCCTGCAAGTGCTACTCCGACCATAACCATAAGAACGGAAATGATTTTTTGGCTAGTTCGAGGATAATAAGCAATTATTCCGTTGGGAAATTTTTTCATGTTCTTGCTCCAGTTGCTAGATATTGTTACCTATACCCATTGTAGCACATTACAAGAATAAGCAAAGCTGCGCTACCGAAAGTTGAACTGAAGCAACTATAAAAAACTTACGCAAATTTTCGCAAAGTTAGCGATAGAGAACTATAAAGAAAGTGGGCACTATTTTGGTCACTCCACAGTCGGCAAATCCCCCTCTTGGTGGGCACAGTAAAATTTGCCTCTGCCTTTGTGGCAGGGGCAATTTTTTGTCCACAGCGCATAAACTGCTTTATGCGCGACAGGGAAAAAGACCGCCACTCTAAACTTGATTTGAAATTTGACCTCAAATTATTGGGCCACAACAAGACATTTAAGAATTCATCCTAAACATAACAACAATTACGGCCAAAGAAAATACGATTGCTCCGCATCCCCATAAATACAAAATCATACGGACCAGGGAAGTTGACATAGTCCATGCTTTATAAATGGGTAATCCGAAAATTCCAAGCACTAAAATTACCAAAAATATCCTATGAACGAGATGTTCATAGGAAAATCCTAAAACTTCGAGGCGATAAAACCCTGCCATGTATATAACCACCCCCAAGAATACATGCAATAAACACACCCCAAACAAATGATGCGCCGTCGGCGCCTTTAATGCCCATGTAAATAAACTGTTTCCCAAGAAAAAATATACGCCAACGGCTATTAGCATTGCACTATTGATTAATATACGGGATATCATTGCATTTCTCGACAGGATATGAAAAAATTTCGACAACTCATTTCACTATACTATATCAAAAAATTATTTACTAAAAATAGAAATTGAAACTTCCGTATAGCACGTTAAACATAAAAAATGTATACTTTACTCAAGAAAATACACCTAGGAGTATTTTGTGAAAAAATATATTTTAATAGTGGCTGTGCTCTTTATCACTTTGTGTACGTTGTCCTCTTTTGCACAAATTAATTCCGTTTCTACTCAAGAAAAAATATATTCATTCGACTCAAAGATTGTGGTAAACACAGATGCAACCATCACCGTTACCGAACGCCTGGTCGTAAATGCACAACACAAAAAGATACGCCGTGGTATTTACAGGGAATTGCCCATCCCCCGCCTAGGGAAAATTATCCCCATTTCTCTGACGATGGACGGCAAAGAGCATCCTTTTTTTATAAAGAGGACCCGGGGAAACCAACAAATCAACTTTGGTGACGACAATTACATCACCAAGGGACTTCACACATACGTGCTTACATACAATTTTGAGGGTGCCATAGATTTTTACAAAAACTATGACGAAATTTATTGGAACGTTACCGGAAACAACTGGGATTTTGCCATTGATAAAGCCCGGGCAGAAGTGATTTTGCCCCCTGACGCCCGCGTGCAAGAGGATGGCATCTCTCTCTACACAGGCAAGGAAGGGGAAAAAGGAAGTTTGGCAAAACGCACGGGCTATTTAACTTTTGAGACCACATCCCCGATATACGAAGAAGAAGGCTTTACTATTGCCGTTCCGTTTGACAAAGGCACAATTCAGCCGCCTTCCCTACTGAAATATTTGTTAGCATCCAACCGGTTTTTGATTTCTCTGATATTATTTTTGATCCTTGGCGTATATTGCATCATAACTTGGGCCAAAGTGGGGCGTGATCCCTTTTATGTGGCTGTGCCGCAATATGAACCGCCGGAAGGCACTTCTCCGGCATTGGTGGGGTTTCTTAAAAATAAATCTAATTGCCACATATTGGCCTGCGCCATGTTGGACTTATCCATGAAAAAGATCCTTGAGATACAAAGGGAAGGCAGTGAAATACTGCTTCGCCGCAAAACAACCGTTGCCTTAGGCCCAACTATAGATGATTTACCACAGGAGGAGAAAGCAATATTGGACCAATTATTCAGCGACAGTGACACTTGTAAACTCAATAAAAGCATTGGCAAAAAATTGGAGTCCATAAAACAAGAAGCACGCGGCAATTTCCTCCAAAAGGAAAGAGAATACAACATTTCTAACACTAAATATATGTTAAAAGCTATCGGATTATTACTAGCGTTGGGCATTGTTCCCCTGTTTGGTTTTGACATGACCACTTGGGCATTAAACATTTATATTGCCCTGCTTTGGCTTTTCCTGTTTTTAATAATTATTTCTAACGTAAGATCCTTTTCGCTCTTAACCGGCATAGCGTTGCTGTTTCTGTTGCTGTTTGGCGTATGTATGAGCTTCCCAGCAATTATAAATTTCGTCGAAGCGAAGTTCCCTGCGGACATCCTTTGCGGGGAGGGATTATTTGTTATCGGGATATTTATCACCGCGCTTTATATCTACCTAATTCCAAACGTGACCCCGGCCGGAAAGGTGTTTTATGACTACTTAAAGGGATTTGAAAAATATGTTAATATAGCCGAAAGCCGCCGGGTTGAGGCCTCGGATTCTACTGACAGCGAAAAGATTTTTTGCAACTTTTTACCGTATGCCTTTGCGATAGGGATGCACAACCAATGGATGAAAAAATTTGCGAACATCCTATCGGCTGCTACTGTCCAAGAAGTTGTTAAATCTGCCGGCGGAAATGAAACCATTTCACGCTATTTAAGGCAAAACATCAGCTCTTCTCTGCCCGTCCACACTTCATCCGGCGGAGGAGGCGGCCATAGCAGCGGCAGCTTTGGCGGAGGGCACAGTGGTGGCGGACACGGCGGTGGTGGCGGTGGTGGCCGTTAATTTCAAATTTTAGCAATCAATACGCTGGATGTATTTTGGCTCCTTTCACGCCTGCTCCACACTTGGTGGGCACGGTGATTGACTAGAGCCCTTCCTTAGAGATAGTTTTATATCAAAAATAGAAATTAGCACATGGGCGATCTTGTCGATTTGGCAATTTGTTTAAATACATGACTCCCAAAATACCATGGTTGTTGGCCAAAAATTTCCTTTCAATAAAATATTCTTCTATGCCTTGCATCGTGTTTTCTGAAAACACCCTTTCCAGAATATTTGGGGAAGCATCAAGAATAGAAATGTATTTATCCCTAGTATCAGTACGGGCTATTTTATTTACGTTGTAAATAGAAAATACCGGAAATCCTGTAATTTGAGGAACCTGGCGAAGTTTTTTATTGGAGTTTTCCAACACAGAAAACCAAATATCCTCCATGCTGGCTGCATCTGCTAATATTGGCAGGGCAGGTAATTCCATGGCTACAGATTTTGTAATACTCCCGGTTCCCATTTCTCCACCCGCCATAGACACAACGCAGGACGCGGCCCCGGCTAATTCTCGAACCGAATATCCGGAATG